>DATBVH010000327.1:0-17951 GCA_036515395.1 Candidatus Angelobacter sp. | reverse complement strand
TCTCCAGGTTAAGTCCGTCAGGCTTCATGCCAAACTGATCGCCGTAAGGCCCTGCGCGCAGACCGAGATCGAGCAAGCGCTCTGGGCCGCGCCGCTCCGCGCCTGCTTTAAATATGTGATCGGCAAACGGCCCAGCAGTTCGACGGAGGTCGTCCAAGAGCAGTTCATCGTCAATTTGGTTGATGTCCGCAGCAGCGCCCTTGCCTTGAATAATGCCGATCAACCGCAACAGCACCTGCCATTCTTCAGGACGATCTGCCGCACGCGGAAACACCGGATGGCTGTAACGCGCGTGATTGCGATAGGAAAGCTGCGAAAAAGCGACATCATAATGCGAATCTTCCAGCGGAGACGTTCCGGGTAAAATCACGTCAGCATGTCGCGAAGTTTCATTCAAGTAGATGTCCATGCTGACCATAAATTCCAACTGATCCATTGCGGCGGCCAGGCGTTCACCGTTCGGTGAAGAGAGCGCAGGATTACTTGCTACCGTAATGAGCGCTTTTATTTGGCCCTCGCCCGGAGTCTGGATTTCCTCCGCCAGGCAGCTCATGGGAAATTCGCCTAATATTTCCGGCGCGACGGAAACGCGACTCTTGCGCCTGCCCGTGACAATTCCTTTGCCAGTACCCGGCTTGCCTCCGGTGTTAGCTGGAAACGTGTTCGACTGCAACGCAGCCGCTTTGGGAAACATCGCGCCACCCGGCTCGTCTAGGTGTCCGGTGAGAACGTTGAGCACGTCGATCAGCCAATTGCACAGGGTTCCGTATTCTTGTGTGCACGTCCCGACGCGGCCATAGACTACAGCACGTTTCGCACCCGCTAGCGTGCAGGCCAACGTACGAATAGTCTCAGCGGGAATTCCGCAGCGAGACGAGATTTTTTCCGGCGCAAAGCCGGCAACAGCGCTCTCCAGCAGTTCAACTCCGGCAACGTGCCCTCCCATCCGGCCAAGGCGGACCAGCTTTTCCGCAAATAACGTATGCACCATGCCAAGCAGTAGAAACACATCGCCGCCCGGACGAATAAAAATATGCTCATCGGCCACGTTCGCCGTCTCCGTGCGTCTTGGATCCACGACGACCAGCCGTCCGCCGCGGGCGCGCAGAGCTTTGGCTTTGTCGCGGAAATTCGGCACGGTCCAGAGGCTTCCGTTGGAGACCATCGGATTCGCACCCAGCATCAACAGAAAATCTGTCCGTTCGATGTCGGGTACGGGAATGGAAAGGAAGTCGCCAAACATCAACCCGCAAGAAAGATGCTTGGGCATCTGGTCCAGCGTTGATGCGGAAAAAACATTCTTCGATCCCAATGCGCGGCCCAGGCGCGGCGCATAAAGCAGCAGCGCAAGTTTGTGGACAATCGGATTTCCCAGCGTCAAAGCAACCGAATCAGTTCCATGTTTGGCGATGATCGGCGGCAAGCGACGCTCAATCTCTGCAAAAGCTTCTTCCCATGTCGCTTCCACGAAGCGGCCGTCGCGTTTTATCACTGGCTTGCGCAGACGGTCCGGATCTTCATGCAGGTCCTTGAGGGCCACGCCCTTGGGACAAAGATAGCCCTTGCTGAAGACGTCGGCAGCATGTCCGCGAATGCGCTTTACGCGGCCTTCCACTACGGTAATTTCAAGGCCGCAACATGCTTCACAAAAAGGGCAGATCCGATGGTGGATGGTTTCGTTGCTTTCGTTGGTCATCGAACACCCCTCCTGAACAGCTGAGATGGCAGCACGCTCACATTGCGTGGACAGACAAAAGTTCCAACACGTCCAAGGTAAAGACTTTATCGCCTGTTGTAAACACAGCGTCCGCTGGTTAACGAGCCATAAAACGATTTGATAGCAGCTATCACGTCTTTTAATTGGCCGTGACTGGCAGGGGCCGGATATGCTAAAAACTTAGTTACCGCTCGCACGGACCCACTGGCCCAATAACCAAATAATTCAGGCTTGAAGGAGCTTCATGGCAAACGAACTGCGCAATTTTCTCGCCCTCTCTTATGACGAACTGGAAGATATGAATCTGCAGGCGAAGGAGCAGCGCAGAAACCGCGTTGCCATGCACAAGATCCAGGAAGACCGGCTGAAATATCTGACCGATGAGAAGCGCATTAAGGCCGTCACAGTGCTGTTCAGCGATCTTGAAGGCCGCCTGCACATGCTGGACTATGACAAAAAATTCTTGCTCAAAAGCTGGGACAACCTGACTTTTGACGGTTCGTCGATTCGCGGCTTCACTGCCCAGCGTGAAAGCGATTTGCGTCTCGGTCTGGATTGGAGCTCGTTTTACTGGGCGCCGTCAGACGTGTTTGGCTCCGGCAAAGTCCTGGTCTTTGGCGATGTAATCGATAAAGGCGGCACGCCTTACAGCGCCGACATCCGCGGCAATCTCAAAGTTTTTGCTTCGGAAATGCACCAGAAAGAGGGCTACACGCTCAATGCCGCCAATGAAATTGAAGGCTTCCTCTTTCAGGGCGCTGACGCGGAGCGTCGCTACCACGAAACCACCAAGTTTGAATATGTGAATACCGGCGGCTATTACCATTCGCTGCCGGGCGATCCCCTGCGCACTTTTATTGACACCACGGCTGAAGTGCAGCGCGCCATGGGCTTCCAGAATGAGAAGGACCATCCTGAGGTGGCGCCGTCACAATTTGAAATCAATTACAGCTATGGCGAAGTCGTCGCCGCTGCTGACCAGATCCAGCTCTATAAGCTGATCTGCCGCCAGGTTGCTACCAGAATGGGTCTGACTGCCTCATTCCTGCCCAAGCCTGTGGTCGGCGTAAACGGCAACGGCATGCACACCAACGTTTCCATCAGCAAAGACGGCAAGAACCTCTTCTGGGATCCTAAGGGTGAAGAAAAGTTGAGCAAGCTCGGCTGGGCTTTTGTGGATCGCATTCTCACGCATGGTAACGACATCTGCCTCATGCTGAATGCAAGCGTGAATGCTTATCGCCGGCTCGATCCGCATTTTGAAGCGCCAAACCAAATTAAAGCTTCAGCAGTCGATCGCGGATCGATGGTGCGCATCCCGATCGGCAACGAAAAGAGCATGCGCGTTGAAGTACGTTCCGTCGCGCCCGACGCCAATCCTTATATGGTGATGATGGCGGTGTTTAAGACCGGAATCGCCGGGGAAACGTCCAAGATCAAGAACCTGCGCCAGGCCGAGCGCTATCTCCCGGATAATATTTATACGGCGATGGAGAACTTCCGCTCGTCCGATTGGACCAGCAAGCTAATGGGCGGTGCAGACGTGAAGACGCGCTACGCCGACCTGAAACAGGCATCTGCTGATCGTTGCCCGCGCCTGCTGGGAACATTCGTGAAAGCGCCCGAAGTGCAATACCATCACGACGTTTACAACCAGTACTTGTGGAACATGTTTTAACTTGCGAACAATTGAACCACAGAGAAACACAGAGGACCAAAGGTTTGATTTTCCTCCGTGCTTCTCTGTGTCCCTCTGTGGTTAAGCTTTCCGCGATTTTACACACCCTGTAGCAACTTCGAAATTGTTATTTTGAATCCATCGGCCAGCGTTTCAAGCATCGGAAGAGACGGGCAAACCTTGGCATTTTCCCATTCCGATATGTTTCCCCTGTCAATTCCAAACCGGTGCGCCATCTCACCCTGGCTCAGTCCTGCTTGCTCTCGCAAAGAACGGAGCCGCTTGCCGATCCTAACCGTAATGTTTTCCCTTGACACACTTAGATTGTCGCCTGTAGGATCCTTCCGACCTATCGGTTACATCCGACAGGCTATCGAAGTGACTTTCAATGCAAAAAATGAAATTCCCTGAAGTGAAGGGCAAGATAATTCAAACAATAGAACTGTTTGTTTCTTCCGACGAATGCATCATCGATATTGGCTTTCAGGACAGAACTTCGCTCAGCTTCGATGTGGAGCCGTGCGTTGTAATCGTGCCTAAGTTAGCGGACTGGAAAACTGGCGAATATAGACCGCTCAAGCGATGGCGACCTGTTCACAGCAGATCGTCTCGCCCATAAACGCATCATCTCCTATGGATGCTTGGCAGAGGTTTCAGCCGGTAAATCGTTCTTGCTCCATTCAAAAAATGAAGCGTCATACATGCTGGGATCGTAGCCCAGATATTTCGCCACAAAATAGTCGAAAGACGATTGCATGCCCGTGCGGCAATAAGTAACCAGCGGCTGGTCTGCCTTGGCATTCAATTCGGAGTACATGCGCCGCAATTCTGCTTCCGGTTTCAGGACGGGGTTCTGGCGGCTGACGAGCATGTCCATCCAGTACAGGCCTTTCGCGCCGGGGATATGACCGGCCTTGGCAACATCTTCGGAGCGTTGCTCGCCAGTAAACTCTTTTGTTGGCCGTGCGTCCACCAGGGTCACGCTTCCTGCCTTCTTTCGCGAGAGCTCGCGCATTGCTTTTGTATCGACCAGAATTTCTGGTCGCGGTGAAACCACCAGCGTTGTTGTCTTTGCCTGCGGTATTTCGGTTGAAAGAGGCCTGCGTTCGGCAGTCCATTTCTCCAGGCCGCCATCCAGAAGCGCAACGCGCGCCGTCACGCCAAGATAATCCAGGGTGAAGTAGGCGCGCGCCGCGAGCAGATTGAACCGTTCTCCATACAAAACGACCCGCGATGAGTTGCTTACGCCGGCAGCTTCAAAGACATGCTGCAAAGTCTCGATCGGCGGCAGTTCATTGGGAATGCCGTCACGTGTAACAGCAATGTCCTCCAGCTTGATCTGCCTTGCGCCGGGGATGTGCCCTTTGGAATAAAACTCCGATGTGGAATTGATGCAGAGTACGATTACGTCCGGCTCGCTCAGGTTTTCTGCCAACCACCCGGTTGTGACAAGCATTTCCGGGCGCAATTTTGGTTGCGCATTGCTCTGGGCTGCCACAGGCGTCGCCTGCAATATGGCGAGCAACGCGAGAATGAATGTGCGAAGAAACATCGCGTTTGCTCCCTAGCGCAATGACGTGCCCGCGACCACCGGTAGATTGTTCATATGACTCCATTGATGAATCGACCCGTCGAACATGGCGGCATCGTAGCCAAGATATTTGGCTATGAAGTAATCATGTGAAGCCTGCAAGCCGATCTCGCAATAGGTAACCAGTTTCTCCCCCGGCGTGATGCCCCTGGCGGCAAAGAGCTCCTTGAGTTTTTCCGGTGGAAGGAAAACCGGATTGTTCTTGGCATCAACCAGCGTTTCCTGCCAGTAAACATGGACAGCTCCGGCGATATGTCCATCGGCATAGCGCTTATCCGGCCTCGAATCAACCAATAGAGCATTCTTCGATGGTTGTTCAGAGAGCTTCTTTACTTCGTCCATCATGGCGCGAACTTCAGGATGAACATGTGGTGTAAAACTGCCTCGCGTAATTTTCGGCGCATCTTTAGAGAGCTGTCGATTTTCCTTCCGCCATTCATCGATGCCGCCATCCAGCAGTGCCGTGTGATTGCCATGGCCCAGATAATCCAGCGTGTAGTAGGTCCGGCCCGCCATCGGATACCAGGACGTGGTGTAGATCACCACGCGCGAATCATCGTTTACGCCCAGCTTTTCAAAACTATCTTTTAATTTTTCTGAGGTGGGAAGTTCGGCATCCTCGCCCACAATAAAATCCTCCAGCGCTAGAAACCGAGCCCCGGGAATATGGCCTTTATCGTATTCTGCGCGCTTCTCGTCCACATGCAGAATGATCACTTTTGGATCATTCAGGTGCTCGCTCAGCCACTTTGCTGAAACGATCATCTCCGGATGAACTGCTCCATCGGCAGGCGTGGCCGGGGCGGAAGAGGAAAACACTATAAAAGCCACAACAGATAGGCCGAGGCTGCGAAACAATTTGCTGATCATAGTTGGTACTCTCCATGTCCATCTTTAGTCGATGCACCAGGGTTATAGGACAAATGAAAGGTCAAGCGCATAATATACAGCTTAGACTTCGCCGCGCTCGCACTGTTAGCGGGACGCCGGCCCTTATATTGCCACCGTCAAGGAATTAAATGATAAAGAAATGCGTGGTTATCCTATTTTTGAGCACAGGATTGCTTTCGTCAGTAACTTTAGCGCAGTCTCCGCTGGATGATCTCCGCAAAAGGGCCGAAGAAGCGCTGGGCCGGAAAAGTGGGCCGACTGACGACCGCATTGCAGCCGGATTGAAGGAAGCGCTGACAGTGAGCACGCAGAGAGCGGTAGCTTCCACCGGACGCGTGGATGGCTTTCTGAAAAATGCGGCCATCAAAATTCTGCTGCCGGAAAAACTACGCAATGTTGGCAAAGGCATGCGCCTATTGGGCAGGGGGCAGCAGGTGGACGCGTTGGAAATCGGAATGAACCGCGCAGCGGAGCAGGCTGCACCGGCTGCACGGCAAATCTTTATCGACGCTGTAACAAAGATGACAATCGCTGATGCACGCCAGATCCTTTCCGGTGGCGACACGGCAGCTACGGATTATTTCAAAACGGCTAGCTCAGAGCAGTTAACGGCGGCCTTCTCCCCCATTGTGCACCAAGCCATGGAAAAGGTGGGCGTGGTGAGGCAATACAACCAGCTGATGCAAAACCCTATTGCCGCGCGGGTAGCTGAAAACGAGGGTTTCAGCATTGATAAATATGTAGTCGGCAGAACCATGGACGGGCTCTTTTACGTGATGGGAGAAGAAGAACGCAAAATTCGCAAAGACCCCGCCGCACAAACCACGGCGTTGCTGCGTGAGATATTCGGCAAAAAGCAGAACCCATAATCCACTCTTATTGGTTTTCACGCCTGGGTGTAGAATCTCCGGTATTAAAGCCCGCAAGTCAACCGAGGAGGACCACCATGAAGGTCGTGATACGCGTCCTGATAGCGCTTGTGCTCTGCGGATCGATCATCGCCCAGCAACATTCCATGCATAGCCAGCCGCCCGCTAAGAAAGCCACGCTCATGAATGGGCTGGGAGATCTGCACCATCCTGTTTCAACCAGCAACCCTGAAGCGCAGAAATTTTTTGATCAGGGCATGCGGCTGATTTATGCCTTCAACCATGAAGAAGCTGCCGGATCTTTTGAACGCGCTGCTGAGCTCGATCCCAAAATGGCGATGGCATACTGGGGACTGGCGGAAGCTGTGGGGCCGAACTACAACGATCCGGCTGATCCTGATCGGTACAAGAAGGCGCATGAAGCCATTGCTAAGGCCGAAGAACTGGCGTCGAACGCATCGCCCAGCGAGAAGGCCTATATCGGTGCGATGGCGCTACGCTTCCCAGCCGATCCGGCGGCCGACCATCGTCTGGCGGCGGAGCGCTACCGCAATGCCATGGGCGACCTGGTGAAAGAGTTCCCTGATGACCTGGACGCCGCCACGCTGTTTGCTGAAGCCGGCATGGATCTTCATCCGTGGGGGCTGTGGCGTCCGGATGGTACGCCTGCAGGCGGGACTGAAGACATTATTGCGGCTCTGGAATCGGTATTAAAACGCGATCCCAATCACATGGGCGCTATTCACTATTACATTCACGCCGTGGAAGCATCGCCAAATCCCGAGCGCGCGCTTGCGGCAGCGAACCGGCTGGCGGCTTTGGCTCCTGCAGCGGGGCATCTGGTGCATATGCCCGGACACGTTTACATCCGCACCGGAGACTTTGAAGCGGCGGTAAAAACCAATGAACTGGCTGCGGCGGCAGACCGCGCATATCTGCAGGCCAGCGGATCCCCCGGCCTGTATGGCGCAATGTACTACAGCCACAATCTCCACTTCATTGCCGCATGCTCCAGCATGAATGGTAATTATGCTGAAGCCCACAAGGCTGCAGAGATGCTGGCTGCCCATGTTGGTCCAATGGTAAAAGACATACCGCCTCTGGAAGGGTTTATGACCGTGCCTATCGCGGTGGAAGTACGCTTCCAGAAGTGGGACCAGATACTGGCGATGCCGCAACCGCCAGCGGCGATGCAGACCGCGACCGTCTTCTGGCATTTTGCGCGCGGAATGGCCCTGGCTGCCAAAGGCAAAGGGACTGAGGCTGAGGCCGAGCACCGCATCGTAAGCGAAGCCGCGGACAAAACGCCGCCAGACCAGGTTTTTGCCATGCCGGTGAACAACAAAGCGAAAGATGTGTTGAACATCGCCACAAATGTTCTTGGAGCAAAGATCGCGCAGGCAAAGCACGATTCAACCGGTGCAGTCTCATTGTTGCGCCGCGCAGTGACTATCCAGGACACGCTGAAGTATGACGAGCCGCCAGATTGGTTTTATCCGGTGCGCGAATCGCTGGGCGCCGTGCTGCTGCTGAACGGTAATGCCAGTGAAGCCGAAAAAGTTTTTCGCGAAGATCTGGACCGCAATCCGCGCAATCCGCGGTCGCTATTTGGATTGGCTGAGGCCTTGCGCGCGCAAAACCGCGCCTATGACGCGCAGTTTGTCGACAAGCAATTTCAATCCAACTGGAAGAGTACCGAGATCAAACTGAAAGTTGCGGACCTGACGTAAAACAAAAAACGGACTGCCCTAATGAGACCAATGTGCCGGAGAGCGCTACATTGAGTTCCCATTTCTTTGTCATAATTGCAACAGGAGGTATTTCTTATGAAGGCTGAAAATCTGAGGCACGACTTGAGAGATAACGTAGCAGAAATCGCGGACAGGGCAAGAGACCTCTCCGCCAAAGTTAGGGATAGGCTGGACGAAACATACAACGACCTGAATCGCACCGTGCGCCGGGCCAAGGATGCGACTGAGGATCGATTGGATGATCTCCGCGACCACGTGAAAAGCCGTCCGTTGGCCTCAGTTGCAACGGTCGCAGCAGGAGCCTTTGCCGTAGGAATCCTTACAGGGTGGTTGCTGGGCCGCAAAACGCGGTCTTAGTACAACCTAATCAGCTTCAGTGGTGGCCTAGAATGGGATGCGGCACATAGGTCGATTCAAGCTGCGCGATCTCCTCTTGCGTCAGCTTTAGGTCTACTGCTGCTATAGCATCCTGTAGATGATGCGGCTTGGATGCCCCGATGATCGGGGCCGAGACTTCCGGCTTGTGCAACAGCCATGCCAGAGCTACCTGCGCAGGCGGCACGCCGCGACTCTTCGCCACCTGTGCCACGCTCTCGACCACGCGGTCGTCGGCTTCCTGCGTGTAAAGCTTTTTAGTGTAGTCATCTTCCTGGGATCGAACGGTTCCCGCTTTGCGATTCCCTGCCAGCACGCCGCGAGCCAGCGGGCTCCAGGGAATGAGTCCCACGCCTTCTGCCCGGCACAAAGGAATCATCTCTCGTTCTTCTTCGCGATAAACAAGGTTGTAATGGTTCTGCATGGTCACGAACCGCGTCATGCCAAGACGGTCGGAAGTGTGGAGCATTTGCGCAAACTGCCAGGCAAACATTGACGATGCACCGATGTACCGGGCCTTCCCCAACTTCACCACATCATGCAGCGCGGTAAGAGTCTCTTCGATGGGCGTTTCATAGTCGAAGCGGTGAATCTGGTAGAGATCGACGTAATCCGTGCCCAGGCGGCGCAGGCTATCGTCAATGGCATGCATGATGTGCTTGCGCGAAAGCCCTTTCTGGTTGGGATCGTCACCCAAGGGGAAGAATACTTTGGTGGCAATCACCAGCTTGTCGCGCGATGGCCCAAAGTCCTTCAACGCGCGCCCAAGGACCTCCTCGCTGGCGCCAAGCGAATACATGTCCGCGGTGTCAAAGAAGTTGATGCCGGATTCGAGCGCCTGCTTAATAAAGGGACGGCTCTCTTCTTCTTCCAGCACCCACTGCCGCCACTTCTTTGTGCCGTAGGTCATGCAGCCAAGGCATATGCGGGAAACCTTTACGCCCGTAGAACCAAGGTTCGTGTATTCCATTTGCGCCTTTCGCCAACTTCATTCTTGATGTTTTCAGGAGCAGCGGAGCAATTTGCAGACTCATGATTTTCAGGCAAAACCTCAGTCCACTTCAACTTTCTCAAAGCCCATCCCCTGCAGCAGCGTGGTAACGGTGGCGCGGGCGTTGTCACGGGCATTGATAAGAATTCCGCCCGCCCCGGCTTCCTGAAGCAACTCGCCTTCAGCTTCCTGCCGGACTTGGGTTTCCAGGTTGGGATCAACCCGGACCAGCAGTCCCGTATTGCGTGAATATACTTTGGTGCGCGCATTGTCCAGCCGTGTGATCAGGATTTGCGGATTGGGCAGGTGGATACGCACCACTTTGCCCTGAATCTTGATGTCGCTATTTTTCATCCGGCTGAAATCGATGCCGGCAACAACCTGGCCATGAACGATCATCAGCAGCCGATCACCGGCGATAAAGTCCGGCAAAATCGGATTGTCCTTCTCGCCAGTCACGATCTTGTCCATATTGAAGACCACGGTTTCCATCCTCTGCAACCGCTGGATGCGTTCAATCACACTGCCCTCACTGCTGATGCGCGTGTTGCGCCCGCTTAGCAGTGACCAAAACGCCGCCAGGGGGCCGGACTGAACTCGCGCCATCAGCACGGCAAGCAGCAGAGCTATAACTGCGCCCATCAGAAGGCCCGGCAGTAGTGCCAGCCGACGGCGAGGCAAAGCAGGGTGCATGGATGTATCTGTCATGGAAGCTATTGTAAGTTGCAGCAGAACACCTGGCGCATGACGAAAGGCCGAAGCAGCGCCGGTCGAAATCCTAGAAGACGCTAATGCGCTGCGTTTGACGTTTCTGCAATTGCTGATAATAGGCAGCAGCGTTGTCCTTGAAAGTGGCTTCGTAGTTCGGATATTGGCGGAAATTCTTATATGCGTCCAACGCAAGCGAACTCTGGATACGATCCAGCGACATGCCTTGGCGGTACATGCGCGCCACTTGGTCCCGCAGGTCGGCTAGGTAATTGCGAAAGCGCTGCAACTCGCTTTTTGTTGCCAGTTCAAAATGTCCGGGAATAACGTGCTCGACCGGCAGCTCAAGCATGTGATCGAGCGCTGTGATCCAGTTTTCCAGATCGCCATCATCCATGGCGGGACATGAGTTGGTAAGAAAGAGATCGCCGGTGGCAATGGCATGTTCGGCAGGAAAGTAAACCACCAGATCACCCTGAGTATGCGCCGGGCCGGGATGGTAGATTTGAACTTCGTGACTGCCGAGATAAAGCACAAGCCCTTTCGGCCCCACGGTTTCATTGACGGAATTTTCTAGGGCCGGTTTTTTTGCCTGTGAGCGGGTGAATTCCGTGCTGATAATGACCGCATCCGGGCCGACGACCGCGTTTCCGCCGATATGATCGGGATGATAATGCGTGTTGACGATCCAGCGCACTGGAGCTTGAGAAACTTTGCGAATTTCCTGCCGCAGCTTGTGGCCTTCCTCTGCATTCAATCCTGTATCAACGACGAGGATTCCCTGATCGCTGATGAGAAAAGTTGAATTTGCGCTGGCATCATTGTCAGAAATGTATGCGTAGAGGTCGGGGCCAATCTTCTGAACTGAAGCAGCCGCATCCCGAGGCGTTAAACAGAACACTATTGAAACTGCAACTAAAACAAAGGTCGAGAAAGTGGTTCTCTTATCCAAATATATTCCCGCAAAAATCAACTTGTCCTCAACTTCCTCCGCGTCTCCGGGCCTCCGTGGTGAGATTTGCAGCTACCGATACGCCACGATAAACATCCTGCGGAATGGGAACAGCACTTTTCCCTGATCATTGGGACGATAGGCTTCCTGTATTCCTTCCAGGCATAGTTCTTCGAACAGCTGGCGCTGCTCTGCATCAGTCAGGCGATCAAGATACGGACGTATGCTGGTGCTACGAATCCAGTCAAAGACCGCTTTGGGGCCGTCCATCACGTGCTGATATTCGGTCTCCCAAATATCTACGCGGCTGGCATGTTTGCGCAGGACGTCGTAATAAAACGCTGCTGGATGCACAGTTAACGTACCGGGCACAGCAGCCATCGCCTTGGCCCAGCGAGGATCACCGCTTAGCGCCGCTTCCTGCAGGACGGAATGGGCTGGCGAATGGAAATTGTTCGGCATCTGCACCGCCAAAGCTCCGCCCGTCGCCACGCCATTGATCATGCCGCGAAAAAGCGTCGCATGCCCCGCAACCCAGTGGAACGCAGCATTAGAAAAAATCAGATCGACTGCTGGCTCGGGCTTCCACGCTTCTATATCGCCCAATATCCATTGCCAATCAGGATGTTTAGCTTTGGCCTGCGCCAGCATTTCAGGGGAATTATCCACACCCGTAATGGCCGCATGCGGCCAGCGGTGCCGCAACTGTTCCGTGCTGTTTCCCGGACCGCAACCCAGATCGACGATCCGCGCAGGAGCTTCCAGATGGATCTGCGCGATGAGATCGGCTGCCGGGCGCGCGCGCTCGTCGGCATATTTCAAATATAAGTTGGGATCCCAGACGGGCATCTGCAAAGACTCTAATTGCGAGCAGCAGAAAGAATCAAGGCGTTATACAGAAACAGCATTCGCCTTCTCTGAATTTATGGCTGCAAGCATGGCGTTGTCCTCAGCAAATTTAAACCATAAAGCACCGAGCTTTTGTGCCTGCTTTTCCTCAGCGCGGGCCAGACTTTCAAGATCAGCTTTGGTGACAATTTGCAGGCCTTTCCGCTCCAGAAATCTTTGTACTTCTACAGCGCCAAAATTGCTTTCGCGGGCGGTTTCAAGATATTTGAGCACATGCACCGCTCCAACTTCAGCGTCGTGCCGCGCGATGCCCACAAGTCCGTCACTGGCTTTGCGCGCCCAGCCAACGGCATACATTCCCTCAAGCACCTTGCCGCTTTGCGGATCAAACAATTCATAGGCCGCCCGCTTGGGATCGGTCTGGTCGGGATTAATAACGTAGCCATCGCGGCTGTAAGGCAGTCCCACCGCCGGGTCAGCCACGTCCCCAATCGCAAAGATCATGGTATCCACACCAATCTCGGCAGACTTATCTGTGGCTTTGCAGGCGATGCTGCCATCGCGCTCGAAAAGAATATTTTCCGCGACGGTGAGACGGTCAATGCGGCCTGCGTTATCCGCATGGATGGCCTGCGGCGAACACAGGAAACGAAAACGCAGACGGGGTTTGCCTTCGGGATGCTCTGCGGCGGGTGTTGCCAGCACAGGAAACGTTTCCTCCGCCAACTTGCTGATGTCCTGGCCGATGGCGGAAAGTTGCGGCTGAATGCGGCGCAATTCCTCGTCAAATGCTTTGCGGTCGAGGAATTCCTCAATGTAGTCGAATTCTTTCTTGTCGAACTTAGCTTCAAACGGCCCGCGCCGCGCCACTACCACGACTTCTTCGGCGGTCTTCACCGGCGAATCGATCAGTAGCCAGCGCGCAATATCCACCATCACGTTTCCCATGCCAATGATGGCTACTCGCTTGCCGGTGGAGAAATCGCGTGAAGTAAAGGGCGGCAAAAGATTATAGCTATAGACGAAGTCCTTGGCAGCATAAACTCCGGTGACCTCTTCTCCGGGCAGGCCGAGCTTCTTTGTTCCCTGCGCGCCAACAGCAAATACGATTGCGGAAGGGCTGAACTGCTGCAAATCAGCAATGGAAACCGCCGCCTGGCTCGACACAGGAACATGGCCGAAGTAATGCACGTTGGGAAGACTCAGCACTTTGGCAAACTGCTTACGCAAGCCAATCTTCATCTTGTCTTTAGTGGGATAGATGCCGTATTCAGCCAGGCCGCCGGGCTTGATGTCGCGGTTCAGGATGATGACTTCATGGCCGCCCTGTGCGATTTTTTGGGCGGCAAACATTCCTGCTGGTCCTGCGCCAATCACAAAGACAGTCTTCACGCGTCTTCCCTCCAGCGGTTCGCAATAAGTAATCGTGCGCAGGCATTACCCAGTGCGAGCTTGAAAATGGGCTTTAACTGCGGACAACTTAATTATCCCTTACCATTCGCGCCCATGCTCGCCCAGATTTCATACATTTTCCAGCGCGCGGCCACATCCTGGCGTGCCTCTTCGAGCAGTTTTTTGGCTTCTTCAGGGTGCGATTGCCGCAGCATGCTGTAGCGCGTCTCATTGTAAATGTAATCTTCCAGAGGCACTGAAGGCGCTTTGGAATCGAGCTGCATGGGATTCTTGCCTTCAGCGGCGCGCCGGGGATCAAAGCGGAACAGCGGCCAATGTCCGGATTGGACCGCAAGCTTCTGCTGGCTTAGTCCGTTCTTCAGGTCAATCCCGTGTGCGATGCAGGTGGCATAAGCGATGATCAAGGACGGCCCGTTGTAAGCTTCAGCCTCATTAAATGCCTTGAGTGTCTGCATGTCGCCCGCGCCCATGGCAACGCGCGCGACATAAACGCTACCGTATGTCATGGCAAGTAGGGCCAGGTCTTTCTCAGCCGTCATTTTGCCGGACGCCGAAAAACGCGCGACAGCGCCGCGAGGTGTGGCCTTAGAAGTTTGCCCACCCGTATTGGAATAAACCTCGCTGTCCAGCACCAGGATATTCACGTTCTCGCCGGAAGCAAGCACATGGTCAAGGCCGCCGTAACCAATGTCATAGGCCCAGCCATCGCCGCCGACGATCCATACATTGCGCTTGACCAGCGAGTCAGCCAATACCGTCAGCTCACGCGCATCACGGTTGTGCGGGCCGAGCCGCAGGAGATTTTTGAGCAACTCTACGCGCTCACGCTGCTTGCGGACGCCCGCTTCATTCGACTGATCAGCCTCGCACAGCTCGGTTGCCAGTTCAGGCCCAATCGTATCAGCGAGACGCTTTACCAGATCCCGCGCATACTCCGCGCGCTTATCTTGCGAGAGGCGAATGCCAAGGCCAAACTCTGCATTATCTTCAAACAAGGAGTTGGCCCAGGCTATTCCGCGACCGTCATTATTGAAGGTATAAGGGGTCGTCGGCAGATTGCCCCCGTAAATCGACGAACACCCAGTGGCATTAGCTACGATGGTGCGGTCGCCAAAGAGCTGGGTCATCAGCTTGATGTATGGAGTTTCACCGCAGCCGGAGCAAGCGCCGGAAAACTCAAACAGCGGCTGCATGAGCTGCACATCTTTGACCTGCCCAAAGGAGAGCTTCTCGCGATTGAATTCCGGCAGGCCCAGGAAGAATTCCCAATTTTTTGCTTCGCGCTGGCGGATAGGCGGCTGCGGGACCATGTTCAGCGCTTTATAGTTCACGTCAGTCTTGCTCTTGGCCGGACATACATCCACGCACAAGGTGCAACCGGTGCAGTCTTCCGGCGCAACCTGCAGCGTGTACTTCATTTGCCCCAGGTCCTTCCAGCGTGCAGGAGCAGAAAGGAACGATTCAGGCGCGCCCGCGAGCTTATCGTCGTCATAGACTTTGGCGCGAATAACGGCATGCGGACAAACCAGCACGCACTTGCCACACTGAATGCATAGTTCCTTGTCCCACTCCGGAATTTCCAGAGAAATATTTCGTTTTTCCCACTGCGACGTGCCGGACGGGAACGTGCCATCCACCGGCATCTTGCTTACGGGCAGAAAATCACCATTACCCTGGATGATGGGGCCAAGAACGTCGCGCACAAATGCGGGAGCCTGCTCAGGAACCGGAAGCTGGAGATCGATGGCGCTCAACGACTCGATAGGAATTTTTACTTCAAACAGGTTCGCGAGCGTCTGATCGACGGCGGCAAAATTCTTATCCACCACTGCCTGACCGCGCTTTCCATACGTTTTGCTGATCGCATTCTTGATCGCCCTGATCGTCCGTTCCTTAGGCAGCACATTGCTGATGGCAAAGAAGCACGTTTGCATAATGGTATTGATGCGGCCACCCATGCCGGTTTCGCGTGCGACCTTGTAGGCATCAATCACATGGAATTTAACTTTCCGGGCAATAATCTCTTCCTGGATCGTGCGTGGCAGATTGGGCCAAACCTCGTCTGCACCAAACGGACTGTTCAGAAGAAAAGTTGCGCCCGGTTCGGCATATTTCAAGAGGTTAAGGCGCTCCAGGAATGAAAACTGATGGCAGGCAATAAAGTTTGCACGCGTGATGAGATAGCTGGAGCGGATGGGTCGCGGCCCGAAGCGCAGGTGCGAGGTGGTCATCGACCCGGACTTTTTTGAGTCATACACAAAGTATCCCTGGGCAAAAAGATCTGTGTCCTCGCCGATAATCTTGATGGAATTCTTGTTCGCGCCCACGGTCCCGTCCGCGCCCAGCCCATAAAACAACGCGCGTACGGTATCCGGTTCCTCGGTGGAAAATGCGGGGTCATAGTCGAGGCTGGTGTGGGTGACGTCGTCAACAATTCCGACGGTGAAGTGATTTTTGCTCTTCTCTTTTTCCAGCTCGTCAAACACACCCTTCACCATGGCCGGGGTAAATTCCTTTGAAGAGAGACCATACCGGCCGCCGATGATCCTGGGCATGGGCTGCACCAGGCGCGTTGACTGAGATTCAGCCTCACTGAGCGCGGTAACCACGTCCAGGTAGAGCGGCTCTCCTACAGCGCCCGGCTCTTTGGTGCGATCCAGCACAGCAATGGCTTCGACTGTAGGAGGCAAGGCCTGCATAAAGTGCGCAATGGAAAACGGCCGGTAGAGCCGCACCTTGAGGACACCGAATTTGGCTCCGTGGCAATTGAGATGATCAACCGCCTCTTGCGCGACCTCTGCGCCGGAGCCCATAAGCACAAGAACCTGTTCCGCGTCGGGCGCGCCAACATACTCAAAGAGTTTGTATTGGCGGCCGGTGAGCGCGGCAAATTTGTCCATAGCGTTCTGCACGATCGTGGGCGCAGCAAGATAAAAGGAATTAGCGGCTTCCCGCGCCTGAAAGTAAACGTCAGGATTCTGTGCCGTGCCGCGAATGAACGGATGATCGGGTGAAAGTGCTGCCTCGCGATGGCGGCGCACCAGATCGTCACTGATCATTGCTTGTATGTCTTCCACTGAAAGCTGTTCAACTTTGGCGACCTCGTGGGAGGTGCGGAAGCCATCAAAGAAATGCACAAAGGGAATGCGCGATTCGAGCGAAGCAGCTTGAGCGATCAAAGCAAAGTCCATGGCTTCCTGAACGGAATTAGAAGCCAGCATTGCCCAGCCGGTCTGGCGGACAGCCATCACGTCCTGGTGATCGCCGAAAATCGAGAGCGCGTGTGTAGCTAGCGAGCGTGCCGCAACATGAATAACAGCCGGAGTGAGTTCGCCGGCAATCTTGTACATGTTAGGGATCATCAGCAGCAGTCCCTGCGCGGAGGTAAACGTGGTAGCCAGTGAGCCACCCTGCAGCGCACCATGCAAAGCGCCGGCAGCTCCAGCTTCACTCTGCATCTCAATCACTCGCGGCGCCACGCCCCATATATTCGTCTTGCCTTCCGAGGACCATTGGTCCGCAAGTTCGCCCATGGCAGAAGAAGGCGTGATGGGATAAATCGCAATGACTTCATTGGTCTTGTGTGCCACGTAGGCTGCGGCTTCATTGCCGTCGATCGTGACTTTTGGTCTGCTCATGGGAAGTGGTACGGGACCGCCGATGGGTGCATACGGACGACCCCATTCCTCTCAGTTGCGTCAAAGGACGCTTGGTTATTTCTATACTCATCCGGGGATGGGCTGATTGACTGTGACGACGGTCACGCAAGCGAGAACCTGCTGATATGCATGGGATTCGGACCAGCGAAAGCGAGAGAGAAGCCACCGCGCCCAGGAAGATTTAGCTTTTTACCGGTTCGGCCGGCGCTTCTTCTGTCCTGACGGTGGGACCGCCGGCAACCTGCTGACGCAAATGGGGATCGAGTTCCAGCGCTTCCAGAATAGCGCGGGTCACACGATTATCGATCTCACCGGCATGCTCCAGGTCCACCGGATAGCGAATCACCACCTCAAGCGAAGTTTGTGTGAGATGGAGCCGGCTTTCCGGGGAAAAAGCCGCGATGGTGGAGTTCAAAGAGCGCTCCACGTTGCGCCGCTGCGCTTCCATCCGGTCGCGATACTCCGCAAATACTTTGTTTACCGCTTCCATCATGCGCTGCTCAACCT
>DATBVH010000326.1:0-4491 GCA_036515395.1 Candidatus Angelobacter sp. | reverse complement strand
AGTAATCTTGCGGCGGCCCAGATCGCCCTCTTTTTGCAGGCGAGCCAGCGGTTCCCAAACGACGGTGAGCAGCTGCAAGATAATTGACGCCGTGATGTAGGGCATGATGCCCAGGGCAAAAATGGTCAGCCGGCGCAGGTTGCCGCCGCTGAATAGATCGTAGAAGCCCAGCAATCCGCCGCTCTGTTGCTCAAAAGCTTTTTGCAGCTGATCAGTATTGATTCCCGGCGTAGGAATGTGCGAACCCAGGCGATAGACCGCCAGCATAGCCAGCGTGAACAGAACGCGCTTGCGCAGGTCCGGTACTCGAAAGATATTCGCCAGTTTCTCGAACATTAGGTCACCTTTTTCTTTAGTTTCGAAGGTGCCTTGCTTTTGCCCGACTGGGGTTCGTCCTTGGCTGCGGCTGCAACGGCAGCGCCGCCAATAATCTCAATCTTGCCGCCGGCCTTGGTAATCTTCTCTTCGGCCGACTTGGAGAACTTATGCGCCTGAACTGTCAGCGCCGTCTTCAACTCACCATCGCCCAGCACCTTGATCAAATCGTTCTTATGTACTACGCCGCTCTTGATCAGGAGTTCCGGAGTAATGTTCTTTTCGCCCAGTTCAGCCAGGCGGTCCAGGTTCACCACCTGGTATTCCACGCGGAAAATATTGGTGAAGCCCCGCTTGGGCAAACGGCGATGCAATGGCATCTGGCCGCCTTCAAAGCCGCGCATCATACGCGAACCTGAACGCGACCGCTGGCCTTTGTGGCCGCGCGTTGAAGTCTTGCCCATTCCACTGCCCATGCCTCGGCCCACGCGTTTCTTATTGGACGTGGCGCCCTTGGGCGGACGTAAGTTCGATAAATTCGTTGGCACTTGATTTCCTTTTACGCAGCTGCCGGTCTTTCAGCAACTACTCGGTTTCCCTGTCATTGATTCGGCAGTTTATCCATTTACCAAATCTACTTTTCTAAGATCTGCACCAAGTGCGGAATCTTGGCGACCATGCCGCGAATTGACGGCGTGTCTTCCCGTTCCACCACCTGATAAAGCCGGGTAAAGCCCAGCCCTTTCACCACCAGCTTATGTTTCACCGGGGTGCAAATCTTGGATCGCACATATTGAAGGCGAATTGTCTTTTTTGCTGCCGTCATAATCCCTTATTTCCTTCGAATTCTTACGCAAGAGCACTTTGCCTGTGCCGATGCGGTACTTGGTATTTGGTACTTAGCCGTAAGCTCCCGTTTATCTCGTCTATCTCGTCTCACCAGAACCGCCTCGGTCTCTCAAACAAGCTAAATACCAAGTACCCAGTACTAAATACTGCCTTCTTACAGCTCCTGCAGCGACTTTCCGCGCAGTGTGGCTACATCCTGTCGGTCGCGAAGTTTATAGAGCGCATCGAACGTGGCTTTGATCACGTTGTGCGGATTGGCGGTGCCAATCGATTTAGTGAGCACGTTCTGCACGCCCACTGATGTCATTACCGCGCGCACCGCGCCGCCGGCGATCACTCCCGTGCCTTCCGGGGCGGGCTTGAGCAGCACTCTGCCGGAACCAAACGTTCCAAGCACCGCGTGCGGGATCGAGGTTTTGCTCAGGTTGACTCGCATCAGGTTTTTCTTGGCCGATTCAATGCCTTTGCGGATGGCCTGCGGCACTTCCTTGGCTTTGCCGGAACCGTATCCGACCACGCCCGCACTGGGGTCGCCGACCACGACGAGCGCCGCGAATGACATGTTTTTGCCGCCCTTGACCACCTTGGTCACGCGGTTGATGGCCACTACCTGGTCTTTCAACTGGTAGTTGCCGGCATCGAGCTTTCTTTTCGTTGCGATTGCCATTGTATTTAGAACTCCAGACCTGCTTCACGCGCTGCGTCCGCCAGCGCCTTGATGCGCCCGTGGTAGAGATATCCGCCACGATCAAAAACTACCTTCTTGATTCCTTTTTCCTGCGCCCGCTGCGCAATCTCTTTGCCGATTTCTTTGGCGCTGGCCACGTTGCCGCCCGTCTTCTTGCCGCCTTTTTTGCCCTTTACCGTGCTGGCCGAAGCCAGCGTGGTGCCGGAGCTGTCATCAATCACCTGCACGTAAATGTGGTTCAGTGAACGGTACACGTTCAACCGCGGGCGCTCCGTCGATCCGGAGAGCTTGTTGCGCAGCCGCTGGTGAATCCGCCGCCGTGTTTTGTCTTTCGAACTATCTGGAATCATGTTTTTACCCTTTGCTTCGTAGTGCTATTGAGCGCCACGATCAAAAATATTTCTTCGCTTGCCATCAATCGGGTGATCCGGTGATCGCTTCATCGGGTGATCACCTTTCTAATTCATCAGGTCGCAAGTCCCATCCACTATCGCTTCTCCGATCACGGCGATTACTCGATCACGCGCGATTACGGCGATTATTTCGCTCCGGTCTTGCCAACCTTCTTCTTCAATTTCTCGCCTGCATACCGAACGCCCTTCTGCTTGTACGGGTCCGGTGGACGCAGGCTGCGCATGTCTGCGGCAACCTGGCCGACTTTCTGGCGATCGATTCCGCTGATCGTCAGCTTGGTCTGCTTAGGGTCCAATGCCGCCGTAACTCCTGTGGGCAGCGGAAACTCAATCGGATGTGAATAACCCAGCGTGAACACAACCGTGTTCTTGCCTTTCAGCTCCGCGCGATATCCAATGCCGACGATCTCCAGATCGCGGTTCCAGCCCTTGGTCACGCCTTCCACGGCGTTATTCACCAGAGCGCGCGCAAGTCCATGGACAGCAGCATAATGATCATCCTTGCGGATGACATTTATGTTTCCGTCCGCCTGCTTCAGTTCCACGCCGGATGGAAGATGCGTCTGCACCTGCCCCTTGGGACCCTGCACCACAACGGTGTTGCCCTTTACTTCAAACTTCACTCCCTGTGGGAGAGGAATCGGTTTCTTTCCAATACGAGACATTTGTAAATCCCTTTTCTGGTGAGTCCCTCGCAGCGATTACAGCTTCGAGTTCCACAACCGTTTAACTATCAGCCCTTAGCTCTCAGCCATTGGCCTTTAGCAAAAAACCTTTACATTCATTCCAAATCTGGAAAGCACATCAAAATACATCACAAGCTAAAAGCCAAGAGCTAATGGCTAAGAGCTGCCGCGTAGCGGCTACCATACTTCGCAAAGTATTTCGCCGCCCAGACCCTGTTTGCGCGCCTGGCGTCCTGTCATCACACCCTTGGGCGTGGTGAGGATGTTGATCCCCAGCCCGCCGAGAACGCGTGGAATGTCATTGCGTCCCACGTACACGCGGCAGCCGGGCCGCGAAATGCGCTGCAGGTTGGCGATGGCGGCATTGTTGTCCTGCCCGTACTTCAGGTAAATGCGCAGGACTTTTCTGCCTTCTTCCTCTGTCGGCTTGAAATTGGCGATATAGCCTTCTTCTTTCAGAATGCGCGCAATTTCCAGCTTCAGCTTGGAAGCCGGCACATCAAGCTTCTGGTGACGTGCATGGATCGCATTGCGAATGCGTGCCAGCAAATCTGCGACCGGATCGGTCAAACTCATCTTCGTTTATCTCCTCTTATCGTCACCCGTTTGCTCCAGCTCCGCCGGAGAACCTGCCGTGACGTACTGCAAACCGGCTATTGGCTCTTGGTACTTGGCCTTAAGCGGTCCGCTTTCTTATCCAGCCGATTTCAACTGCTGCCGGCCGGCCAAATACCAACTACCCAATACCAATTACCACGACGACTTCGAAACCCCGGGAATCTCACCCTTGAGCGCCAGGCCGCGGAAGCACAGGCGGCAGAGGCCGAATTTGCGCAGAAACGCGCGCGGCCGTCCGCAGATGCTGCAGCGATTGCGGTGCTGGGTGGAAAACTTCGGTTTCTTGTTCGTCTTGGCGATCTTCGCTGTTGTTGCCATTTTTTCCTTCGTTTGGCCTTTCGGCCATCGCTTCGGGCCTTTAGCTCTTAGCTATTGGCCTTTAGTATTTCAAAATCGTCCATGCATTCATGCTCAACTTTGCTTGAGCGAAACTGTTTGCATCTTCCAAACAAAGCCAAGAGCTAATAGCCAATGGCTAAGGGCTTCTTTACTGTCTGAACGGCATCCCAAAACTCTTCAGCAGCGCCCTTGCCTGATTGTCGTCGCGCGCCGTGGTCACGATGGTTACGTTCATGCCCTTCAGCTTGTCCACTTTCGCGTAATCGATTTCCGGAAAGATCAGCTGGTCGCGCAAACCAAGCGTGTAATTGCCGCGACCATCAAATGACTTGGTCGAAACGCCACGGAAATCGCGCACACGCGGCAGAGCGACGTTGATCAGCCTGTCCAGAAACTCATACATGCGCGGGCCGCGCAACGTCACCATGGCGCCAATTGCCATGCCTTCACGCACTTTGAAAGCCGCAATCGACTTCTTGGCCTTCGTCACTACAGGCTTTTGCCCGCAGATCTCGCCCAGGTCGCGCACCAGTGGATCGAGCATCTTGGTGTTCTGCGTGGCTTCGCCCACGCCCATGTTCAC
>DATBVH010000325.1:0-2978 GCA_036515395.1 Candidatus Angelobacter sp. | reverse complement strand
AGGAGCATCAGGAAAGATGCTGCCCATCGCGATGGCCTGTTCCAGATCCAGAATCGGCTCATACCATTCTTTGTTCCAGCGCTTGCCATCGGGCGGCGCGGGCTGTTTGGGCCACACTACCGGCTCATAGGCAATGCAGTTCTTTGTCACGTATAGAGCAATATCAATGGCGTCCTGCTCGGTCTTCGCCAGCACCATGGCAATCGATTGTCCCAGGTAACGCACCTGGTCAACCGCAAACAGCGGCTGGTCTCCTCCCATTCCCTGAAAGTTTATGCCGCCATCTTTAATCTCATTGGCAGTGATGAGATCAACAAAGGCCGGAGAATGCTCCGATAGATGATGGCGCAACTTGACCGCATCCACTTGGCCTTTCTGTCCGGGAATAATGAAGTAAAAATTCGCCAGTGCACGGCTGCTCTGGACAAATGCTCCATTCACCGTCAAAGGCGGCACCGGCAACTCATGCGTGTAGTGCATTTGCCCCGATGTCTGGTACATCGCTGTCAACTTGATGTAAGGCTGGCCCACGGGCGCCTTCCAAGTCTGGCTCTTGTTCCAATCCTGTATTCCGTCGCTTGCCGGCCAGCGCCCCCAATAGATAATGCCGCTCGATCGAATGTCCTCAGGGACCGCGCCCTTGTCGGGCAAGAGAGCGTTCACTACGGCCTTATAGAGGAAGGAAACTGCAAGCTGCGCGCGGTATTCGTCTGTGAATCCTTCTGAAGGTAACCCTTTCATGCGTGCTGCCCAGCGCTTCAGCTCCGCCAGCACTTCGCGCTCCAGGATTTCAGCCAGTCGCGGCATTTCCGCCAGCGACAGCTTGTTCCCCTTCATCGCGCGCTCAGTTTCTTTTGCATGCCAGGGATAAGGAGCAATGCCGCCAAAGACAATCGTTGCTCCTTCTACTGTCAAATCGCGGCCCAGCTCAAACCGTGTGCTGACGTTCACAATACTGTGCGCGTTTACATCACGCAGGGCCACTTTCTGCGCCAGAGTGACTTCGCGCCGTTCGCCCAGCGGCAGGTCATAGCTGATCAGGATGATATTGTCAGCCAGCTTGGGATCAGCCACCACCTTCTGCACCAGCTCTTCCACTGTGCTCTCAACCCGGCGCTGCCTGCCCGTGCTGATATCCAGGTATTCAATGCGCGCCTCAACTGCCACCAGTGTGGTGAAAATGTCAGAAGGAAACGGCTCGCCGGTTTCCTGAGCAATGTGCTTCAACACCAGCATGGTGTTGCCGCCCAGTGAGGCCGCATTGCGAACAATTCGTCCGGCGGTCCTGCGCGCCATGAATTGCGTGGCCCATAGACGGCTGGAAACCGGCAGATCTTTGGCCTTGAGTTCAACTCCAATCGCTTCAATCAGGTCGTTGTAGTTGATGCCGGAACCTACATGCAGCGCGCCTTTCCTGACTTTGGACTCAGCATACAAATCAGGAATGAGCCGGATGTCTACCATCACTTCGGATTCCAGATATTCCTCTTTGTAGATTCCATATCCGGTATTGCCGTGCACCAGCCGCAGCTTCTTGTCGCGGTTCTTATCAATGATCTTGACCAGCTCATTCAGCGTGACCGGCGTGTACCACGTCTGCTTTCCATGCTGCACTGAGACAGGTTCCGGCGGCGCTTTGGCGGCATCAGGAAATGGAATTATCAGTGCAGCAGGTTTCTGCGCCTGACATCCGGCATCACCCAGGCACTTCATGCGATGCTTTTCGTCTTCCGCCGTCCAGTCAGAAGCAAAAGTCTTCATTCCGGTCAGAATGGCGCGATATCCGGTACAGCGGCAGATGTTGCCGTCGAAAATGTCTTCAATTTCCTTCTTTGTGGCCTTGGGATTGTTCACAATGAACTCTGACATGTTCATCACAAAGCCCACGCTGCAATAACCGCACTGGCTGCCGTTGTTCATAGCCAACCGGTAAGCCACCGGGTTCATGCCTTCATGCACAGCGCAGGAAGGATGCTCAGCCGCTTCCTCTCCCACCTCCTTGAGCTCGGGTTTGTGGCCTGGGGTCAGTACGCCGAGGGCAAGCTTCACAGCCGTGTGCACTTCTTTCCTTTTCGCTTCTGTTTGTAGCTGGGCCTGGACCACAGCCGGCAGTGGCGGGGCATCAATAGGAGCGCCGCTACGGGAATATGTGGGAGCATGATCAGGGTGGGCAGGATTCGGACGCCGCGCCGCGCCTGTGCCTTCAACGGTAGTGACCACCAGCCCGCCAAGCGCGCACACTGGACGCAAACACGAATTGATGGCGCGATGCTCAATTTTTTTATCGTCGGTGTTCCAGTGCGAAAGAATCACCGTGCATCCGCCGCAGCCTCCCTGACCACAGGGTTTCTTTGGTCCGGCCAACGCAGCTTCAGGCGAACGCAGATAATCAATCAGCAGCAGCTTAGGCGAGGGATCATGGATAGTAACTTCTTTTCCATTGAGGTAGAAAGATACTTCATTTGCCATGTCTTTCAGGCTCGGCTTTCTTGTACAAGGCTAGATGTGACACCAGCGGGGATCGTAGCGCCTCAGTCTGCGCAGAATATATCTCGCCCCTCGCCAATATGCAAACTACTTTTTGTATCCACGCTTAAATATCATTGTGATTCCATTTGCACAGCGACAATTCAAAGTGCAATACCAGAATAGTTCGCCTTAGTCCGGAAATTTGAATCGCTGTACGCAATCTTTTTCTTACTGCAGCAGAGTGAAATAAAGAAGCAGGCTAACTATTTTGGTGATTGCATCACTCTTCCATTGACGGCAAAGCGAACGAGCGTTAATCTTCTCCTAATTTGTTCAGGAATCGACTTTCATCGGTTCCTCCACCGGACCTCAATCATGGTGATGCCTCGGCGGATTCCACAGAACCTAGTCCCAGGTTTGGAGAAACAACAGAATCAGAAGCCACTCCCCGCGGAGTTGTCTTTGCTGCGGAGCGAGGGGATATTTGTGCAACTCCTCATCGCGAAACA
>DATBVH010000324.1:0-5085 GCA_036515395.1 Candidatus Angelobacter sp. | reverse complement strand
ATCGCAACCAGGAGGAAAGTCTCGGATTCGTCTTAGTTTTGATTGTGTTGGTCCTGTTTGCAGCCGGTTCCTACATCTTGGTCACGCGCTTTCACATGCGCCCCGCGCAACTGGTAGAAGGCGGACTCTACCTGCTGTTTGCGTCAATCGGGTGCATCTCCGTTGCCTGGTACGTGATCACGCTGCCGCGGCGCCGCGAAACCACTTGGCCTCATCCTCCTTTATATATACCGTCCGAACGCGACCGAAAGGCCGTCGAAACTGCCTACAACCAGAATGCAATCGTGCTCGGGTATGACGTGCACCGAAAACCGTGGCTCTGGCCCGACGCAACTCGCGTCATGCAATCGGTCGTATTCGGGGCCACCGGTTCGGGGAAGACAACACTGCTCAAGAACATCATCACCCAGGATCTCTTTCGCGTCGTTGGTCCGGCAAACGACCGGCGCCGTATACCGATGCTCATATTCGACGGCAAGGGTGACCAGGAGTTCCTTTCTGATCTGCTCCCGGCTATTGAAACTGCCGGCCGAATGCATCAACTACGAGTGTTGAATCCTTCCCGGCGGGATATTTCTGTCCGTTATAACCCGTTCTTCAGCGAGCACGGTCTCTACCAGGAGCACGCGAACTTTGTCTTTGAATCATTCGATCTCAAGGAAGACTTCTTTCACGGGCATCAGGCCACTTATCTAAGCGACCTCGTGCGAGTTCTGGCGCACACCGGCAAGCGCTTCAACATCCATGATGTGCTCGTCCTTGCGCTGGACGAAAGGGTTCTGAAAGAACAAATCGCGATCGCCCGCAGTCAGCTTGCTACTCAGGCCGGCGTGAGTCATCAACGCGAGCTCAATCTTGAGATGTCCATACGGAACCTGCAGCAGTCCTTCGAAGACCGGGATCGGGTGCCGAAAATTCAAGGGCTTCTCAACGAGTTGATGACCTTTCTGGAGGACGATCTTTCCGCCGTTACAGGGGCCTACGATGAGGTGCTGTCCCTTGATGAGGTGATCGAAAAAGACCTAATCCTGTTCGTCTCGCTTAACACCAACAAGAACTCAAAAGCCGTAACGGCTCTCGGCCGGATGCTTCTGCAAAACATGCAGCTAATCATCGGCAAGCGGTATGAAGACGAGCAGGAACGCCGCCGCCAGGACCGGCCGATGGTCAGTGTCATCCTTGATGAGTTTGCACCTTTTGCGTATTCAAATTTTGCGCAGATTCTTCAGACAGCGCGTGGCACCAACACAGCATTCCTGTTCGCGCTGCAATCTCTGCCACAGCTTCTGACGGTCGGCCGCGGCTTCCGCGATGACGTCTCATCCGCACCGAACACGACCATGTTGCTGCGCACGCGTGACGAGGAAACAGCACAGTATTTCCTCAAAGCGTCGGCACGTGTCCCGCAGAAGCGGCGCACACTAACCGTCCAGCGCACGGGTCTACTGGAGGAAAAATATCAACCCATCGGATTCGGAAGCGAGACCGACATCAAGGACACTCGTTCACAGGATGAGCACATCAAGAACCTGCCTGTAGGTCAGATGGAAATCCTGATGACCGACAATCGGCAGGGGACGTTGCATTCGCATCTGCACGTACGCGTTCCTCGCAACTACCGCTTCCCAGGATTCGAGCCCAGGATTTACCCAAGGCTTCATTCCGTGTCGCACGTTGAAGGCGCAAATCTACGTTTCAAAGATCCGGATCTTATCCGGCGAAATGGCCGGCTGGCAGCACGAACAGGCAGAATTGCATGGATGTAAGAGGCACAACAACTACCGTGTTGGCATTGTTCCTCGCCGCAAGCCTGTCACCGTTATGTTGGGCTCAAAGCACCAGGTCGTACGATCCCGCAGCCAATGGCCGACCCTCGAAATCGAGAGAGGGCTTCCTCGATTTCACACTGAAGAGGATTAATCCTGCAGAGAAGGACTACGGTTATTGCGTCGACGAGGGTCGCAAGTTTCTGCTCACTGAAAGCATCGAGAATGGCTATTTCTGGTCCAATCTGGTCTCCCTGGGGCTGCTTGGCTGCCTCTTTATCATCATCGTCTATCAGCAAAAGCGACACACCCGTAGTGACTGGATGGCGGCAGACGCCTTGGGGCAATTGGAACACGCTCTGGCGCGGTCCCACGGCCAAGTTGAAGAGGCGAACAAGAGGAATCAAGGGTTCATGCAATCCTTGTCCGCATTAAGGGAATCCGCCCTGCGCACGCCCGCGTTGCCGACCGGTGCTCCCGACGTTAATGGCTCGGCCTCACGCCCGCGTACCTCAGCTGCGCAGAAAAAATCTACAGCGCCGCCGACAAATGGGAATGCGAAGGCCATGCCGACTGAGCCGGCGAGTGTTCCTACGAAAGCCGTGACGAGTGCCCAGATCGCGCTTTTTAACGGGGAAGGCGACCTCGTTATGAAACTCAATTCACAAGAACAACAAATAACCGCCATGCGAGAGCAGATGAACCTGGTCCGGCGGCAGCTTACTGAGAGCGAACGAAAATTACGGGCGGAACAAGAAAAGAACCGCAGCCTGAAAGGCGAGTGATTTTCCTTGAAGCTTGGTGCAACAAGGAGTTCGACAATGACAAGCAATAAGAGATCGGAGAACGTGAAAGGAGCCCTCGACAGGTTCGAATCTGGTGGCGATCTCGGACCAGTCGAAGATCGCAACCGGTACGACGAGCGCCTCGATTCCCTGTCTCCCAGAGAAAAAGAACTAGCGCAGGAGAGCGCGAGGTTCGCAGACCTCTGCCAGTACTTTGAACGCCAGCGGATGGACATCCCTATGGAAATTGTCGATCAACTTGGCCCGGCATCGAGACTCGCCATACCAGAACGAATAGAAGCGATGAAGAAGCTGAACCAGAAATTAATGGAGTACCTCGACAATGTTGGTCAAGATCCTGGGATTCGGCAGTAACTGGTGGGCACGTTTCGGTCACGATCCCCAGGATCGTTACCGATTTACGCGAGACGCCGCGTATTTCAACTCTAGCGGCCTGCGCTGCGGAAGCAAGCTGCGGCGTCATTGGATTGTGCCTGGCTTGCTCCGTTTCAACGGGGTCGGCGATTTCACTCCACAGTTCCCAAATCGGTGTCTGGGAAAGACCTTTGACTGTCCCGACATGACGTTTGCTTTTGGCGGGAACAGGCTTTTGTTCGGGAGGAAAGTTACGAGTTCTCCGGCACCGGATTACTACCTGCTGGCAATGTCCTGTGACCGCTGTGGCCCGTTCGATTGTCGAAGTCCCGGCTGGAAATCGGAAACAGTATTCCCCATCGCTGTAAGCCAATTGCGAGACAGGGGCGAGGCCCTGTTGCTCATGAGGCCGGGCGATTGGGTGAGGACCTCGCTAGGTGTTTGGCAGCTCAGAGTGGAGGATGGGCGCCACGGTGCAGCGCTCAGCCTCTTCGAAGAATAAGTCTGAGAAGTTTCTTATGCGGTACGCGAAAAATGGTTTGGTAGTTCAAGTCGGACGAGATGTCCCGCTGTTGCGACAGATCCGCAATTCGAAGTTTATCAGCCACGATCAGCTCTTTGATCTCATGCGATTTGGAGGCTGGGAACGTTCGCGGGACAGCTTCAATTGGAGACTCCGGCGGCTCGTTAAGGCCGGCTATCTTGCCGTGTGTGACGAGTTCTTCGGCGCCGGTTCAACCGTCTATCGGATCACCCGCGATGGCCTCCACCTGCTCGAACATCATGGCGAGTTTTCGACCGTCCTGCAATCCAACACGAAACATCTTCCACATCCTGCTCAGATTTTCCACGCACTCCAACTGAACTCGGTCCAGGTAGCGCTGGCGAACCAGAATCTATTGTCCACCTGGCAGTCAGAAATCGAAGTTGCATCATTCAATACGATTTCCCGTGCTCCCTACCAAAAGGACTACGACGCCATCGTGGAGGTCTGGGTGGGTGCAAAGAGTGCCAGGTTTGCGCTTGAATATGAACGAACTCTGAAGAGCGTCAGACACTACGAACGTATACGTGACGCGCTCCAGCGAGAGCACCAGATTACGTGCATTCTGTATCTGAGTTCCGGTATAGAAGTGCTGGTTCACCTCCTGCATGAGTTCCAATCCGTAGCCACGAATGTCGCCTTTGCAAACGCGAAGGATTTTGGACAGAACCTCCTTGACACGCGTGTGCTCACCCCAGGAAACCTTGCAGGAATGCCTTTCAGGGAGCTGCTGCAATGAGCTACAGGCGTCGCTTTCTTGCGAGGATCCTTCTTTGTGACCTCTCTTTGACCTCTTCTCGCAATCTAGGTCGCCTTTTCTCCCATTCGGAAGCGCCTTTTGGGACCGCTTGCAACCAGTCTCGATTCAGGCTCTTACATTCTGACTACCCCCTGTATTTCGCGTCTTTTGAATCGCCACGATTGAAGCTAAATAAGCCCGCTGCGCAAGATCGCTATTTCCTGTTTGTGCCGAACGTTTCGACCGTCGCAAGACAAACAGTGTTGGACGGTGGATTCCAACACTCGCCTTGCCAGCCGCTTGCGCTTTATTCGTTCTTTCTGTTCTTGCATTCGAGGCTCTTAACAAGAATGGTCGATATCCGTTGCTGCGCCGGTTACTCGGGCTACCCCCGTTCGTGGATACTGCGGGTTTGCTCCAAACTGTTGCGGTTGCATGAACCTTTCAGTGGCCCTCTGTTCCTCGGGCTGTTTGGTTTTCCAGTTGGAGGTTGCTGTGTTGCATGCGGATTCTCGTCCGATTTGGCAACGGAAAGCTCAAGCCGCGCACCGGCAATTCCGCAGCGGCTTTCGGCCAGTACATGGCCATTACCAGCGCAGCAAGCACGTAACTCCGCACCGCAATTTCTAACGAAAGGAGTAGATCCATGCCGCACAGTCGAGGCCGTTTACGTTTCGAACCATTGTTCACAACCGAGGAGCTTGGCCTGCCCGAGCACGCCAATATTGCGCACGTGGTGAAGGTATTTCTGGCAATCGGCGACGGTGTCGCCGCGCGCTGGATTGAGATGCCGAAATGCGTGTTGCTCCTTCAAACCGTTGCCGGAATTCCGGAGTCGGGAGCGATCTATTTGTATGACCGGGCGCGACATCAGTT
>DATBVH010000323.1:0-3976 GCA_036515395.1 Candidatus Angelobacter sp. | reverse complement strand
AAACTCCAGCACCAGGCTGGCGCCATAAAGAAGGATATCGAGCATGATTAGGTTGTCAAAGCTCAGACCAAGCGACGCTGCCCATGCGATGCCTAAAACGATGATCGCGACCCACGGCGCTCCGTCTTTTAACTTGCGCGTAAAAATTTTGGGCAGATGTCCGTCTTCCGCCATTGCCACGGGCAGACGTGAATAAGACATCACCAGGGAATTGAAGGTGCCAAACTCGCTGATCATCGCCGCGCCCACTAATGCAGCGCCTAGCCACGGTCCTACGACCATGGATGCAATGCTGGCCCAGCTTCCGGCGGACCAGACTTCGGATTGCACGTGTAGGTGCCATACGGCGAGCACCGGAATAACGTAAGAAAGAAAAATCGCTCCCAGCGCCAGCAGCATCACGCGCGGATAAGTTTTTTGCGGATTCTCCACTTCATTGGCTACCGTGGACGCATTGTCCCAGCCCATGTAATTCCACATGGCCACCAGCATCCCGGTAAGCAAACTGCCCTGCGCCGGCGGCGTTGGTCCGAGCGTGATGTGGCGAAAAAAAGCATAGCCGGTGATGATCGCAAACGGAGACAGCATGAGCACGCCCAGCAGAACCGAGCCGGTCCCCACGGCTTTTGCGCCCAGCAGGTTCCACACCAGGCAGACCGCGATCATGGCGGCGGCAATCGCTACACCCCGATGTCCGGCAGTGGCAGCAGGCCAGAGCCGCCCCAGATAAAGCACGAAAAGCGTGGGATAAATAGCCATGTCAAAGATGCTGGCCACAAGAGAGAGCCACGCTTCCTGAAAGCCCCAGAACGGTCCCATGGCGCGGCGCACCCAGACGTAAAAGCCGCCTTCCGCAGGCAGCGCGGCAGCCAGTTCACCCACCATCAGCCCCGTGGGCAGGCTCCAGATCAAAGGGATAATAAAGAGGATGACGATCGCGAGCTTGTAGCCGGTGTCCTGGACCAATTCCTCCACGCCGTACGGGCCGCCGGAGACCATGAAGTATGTGGCCGCCGCCAGCGATAATACCGTCAGCTTGCGGCGCGAACCATTCTGGGTTTTTCGCATCGTCGTGAAATGGAATATAGCACCGCTGCCGAACGACGCTAAACGAATTTGTACTTGCCAAAACCCTCACCACGGATGAACACGGATTCGACAGATTAAAAACATCAGAAAATATTTTCCTGTGTTCCTGGTTATGAAAGCCAATGCTGGAATATCGGCACCGCTGCAATCGAAAGAGTTAACGCTGATTTCTGATCCGTTCAATCCGTGTTTATCCGTGGTAAGGTTTTTTCTCGTGGGCCACATCGGGTACACTTTTAATCGACAACACCGGAGACCTTTCATGGCAGACGATCTTCTTCGCTTTCGCTCTGAATTTCCGATTCTTGAGCGCACCACCTACATGATCAGCAACTCGCTGGGCGCAATGCCTCGCGGCGTGTATGACTCAACGCGTGAATTTTGCGACATTTGGGCCACGCGTGGCGTACGCGCATGGGAAGAAAAATGGTGGATGATGGCCGTGGAAGTGGGCGACGAAATTGGCGCAATTATGAACGCCCAGCCCGGCTCCGTCAGCCCACATCTCAATGTCACAAGTTGCCAGGCGGTGATCGCTAGTTGCTTCGACTTCAGCGGCAAGCGCAACAAGATCGTTTATAGCGACATGAATTTCCCCTCCGTGATGTATTTCTGGGAGGGCCAGCGCAGCCGCGGCGCTCGCGTTCAGATGGTCCGCACCGATGACGGCGTTCACGTGCCTACGGAGCGGCTGATCGACGCAATCGATGAAGAGACGCTTCTGGTTCCCATTTCTCACGTGGTGTTTCGCAGCTCTTATATCAAGGACGTAAAAGCCATCACTGAAAAAGCGCACAGCGTGGGCGCGCACGTGGTGATGGATTGTTTCCAGTCGCTGGGCAATGTTCCGGTCGATGTGCAGGCGCTCAACGTCGATTTTGCTGTTGGCGGCGTGCTCAAGTGGCTGTGCGGAGGAGCAGGCACTTCGTATCTGTATGTGCGTCCCGATCTGGGCAAGAAGCTGAGACCGGGATTCACTGGCTGGTTTGCCCACGAGCATCCGTTTGAATTTGAGATTGGCGCCAGCAAATATGGTGAAGCGCCGTTTCGCTTCATGCAGGGAACGACCAACGTCCCGGGATTTTATACCGCGATGCCGGGGCTGAAGATTATTCGCGAGGCTGGCGTGGATCGGATCCGCGAGAAATCGAAAAAGATGACGTCGCGGCTGATTGAGCTGGCAGACCAGCGCGGCTGGCGCGTGAATGCGCCGCGCGATCCCGAGCAGCGTGGCGGGACTGTTGCCATCGACATGCCAAATTCCAAGGAAGTTTGCCAGGAACTGCTGCTGCGGGACGTGCTGGTGGACTATCGGCCCAAGGCTGGAGTGCGGTTTTCCCCGCATTTTTACAACACTATAGAAGAGATTGACCGGGCGATTGGAACGGTGGATGAGATCCTGAGCACCATGCCGGCGGAGCTGGCGGCGAATAAAAGTTGAGATTTTTGATTCCTTTGCACAATTTCTGTTGATAATTCGCCTTTAGTTCGTTAATATTTCGCTTGTATGGCAATTACAAAGCGACAACGGCAGGTTTACGACTTCCTTCAGGAATTCATCCAGCGCAATGGCTACTCACCATCGTTCGAAGAAATCGGCGATGGGCTGGGCTTGAGTTCACTGGCAACCGTGCATAAGCACATCTCCAACCTGGAGAAAAAGGGCCTCCTCAAGCGCGACTATAACCGCAGCCGGTCCATTGACGTGCTACCGGTGCGCGGAATGTTCAAGCGGATGGCACCCAAGGACCTTGCGCTCCCATTGATGGGTCGCATCGCCGCCGGGCAACCGATTGAGGCCGTGGAAACTCCAGAAACCATCTCCCTGGGCGACATCACCCGTTCCAAAGATGTTTTCGTGCTGCAGGTAAAAGGCGAAAGCATGAAGGATGAGCACATTGTGGACGGCGACTATGTTTTAGTGGAAAAAACCAAAGACGCCCACGATGGCGAAATCGTGGTAGCGCTGGTGGAAGGCACAGACGCGACGCTGAAACGGCTGTTCCGCGAAGGCGCAAACATTCGCCTGCAACCTTCCAATACCGCCATGACGCCGATCATTGTCCCGGCAAAATCAGTGCAGTTGCAGGGAAGAGTGATTGGAGTGCTGCGGAAATACTGAACTGGAATCCAGATTCAAAATTTAACAACATCCGCCCGCGTAAATGCGGGCGTTTTTGTTTATGCGGAAAAGTTCTTTGTGCAACCAGCGGCGGGCCGCTTCGGTGTTTGCACAAAAACCACAAACCTCACCACAGATAACGCTGATAGCACTGATTTACACGGATCGAAGTTTGATAAAACCATTTTGAGTTTGTAAATCCGTGTCATCCGTGTTCATCCGTGGTGAGATTTGCTTTCTTGTGCAAATCACGCTTCGGCTATCTTTCCACAATGGCATCTGAAAATGCCGACGCCATCTTATCTCCCCAGCCCTCGCGCACATTCAGCGCAATAGCATAAGGCAGAAAGCGGTTCATCAACTCCGCGCGCTGCTCCGGAGTGTTTACCCTGTCCAGCGGGTCCTGTTCCACGCGCGCTAGAAATTCGCGGAAGCCGGCAAGCTGCTGCAAAATGATGAGCCCGCGCGGCGTAGGAGCGCGCATGATCACGAAAAAAATGTTATTGAGCAGCACGGAGAGCAAAAGCGCCAGCACAAAACCGTGCGACTGCGGCAGCGCCGCAAAATAAATGACTGCTCCGGGCAGGCCGAAGAAAAGCACGGGAAGCATGACGCGGCCTATACGCTGTCTCGTCGAGGGATGTGTTGGCTTTGAAGTCCACACGCCGCCAATCACCAGTCCGGCAAGCGACGTAAAAAGCAGCAGCCAGAAAGTAATAAACATTGAAGAAGACGCTTCCAGCGATGCAGCCGTGAATAGGCCCC
>DATBVH010000322.1:0-6218 GCA_036515395.1 Candidatus Angelobacter sp. | reverse complement strand
CCACTACCCGGCACGCATTGAGGACCTCGAAAGCACAAATAATGTTCACTATCTCAGAAAACGTTACAAAGACCCGATTACTGGTAAGGACTTTAAGTTTCTACGTCAGAATGATGTGCAGATCTCATTCAACCCGGGTGCCGCGAGCGGATTGCCCCCCACTACTCCCGGCTCTCCAATCCAGGGAGGCGCGCCCGAAGCGCTGAATATGAGTAATAACGCCTCGCAGGGAGGACCTGGACCAAGTTCGAATCCAGGGGGACAGGGGCCAAGTTCAAATCCCGGCGGGCCACAGGATCAGCCGCAGTCGGAGGCGAATGACAATTCAGACGCTGGTCAAACCGCGCAGAACAGGCCTAGGCCGGGTAATGCGCCGCAAAATCCCGACGGCCGGAGTAACCAGCCAGGTTCGGGCAACGGTCAGAGCTTTGGTGGTTTGCCAATCATAGGAGTGGCCAGTACCAGCAAGGACAAATCGATTCGCGAATTCAACAAGAAAAGCCACTACAACCAGTGGCAGTTTATCTACGATCCCAGCACTGATCGGGGCGGTCTTCTCACGACTCCGAATCAACCTCCATTGCAGAACGCAGTTCAAGTTCAGCCGCAGAATGGCACCCAAAATCAGCCGACATTCAGCCCTGGGCCGGGTGGAACAAATCCTGGGATGCAGCCGCAGCAGCCGGATCCACAACAACCAAATCAGCAGCAATAGTGAGAACGTGTAATGCCGGATGTCAGTCTTAGGCGCATGCTGCAGGCGGACGTGAACGTTCGTGGCTACATGGTTCCGTCGCAAAATGAAAAGGCCCTCGCATCAGCAAGGGCCTTTGTTCCTTAAAGTCTGGAATTACACGTTGAACGAAGATCCGCAGCCGCAGGTGCTCTTGACGTTCGGGTTTTCGAATTTGAAGCCTGCTCCTTCGAGAGTCTCGAGATAGTCGACTCTGCAGCCATCCAGATACATCACCGAGGTGGCGTCTACGTAAACTTTCAGTCCTTCCATGTCGAAAACTTTGTCCATCATGCCGGGCTCATTTTCGAAGGACATCGAATAGGAGAAGCCAGAGCAACCCCCGCCCACCACGCCAACGCGCAGCCCTGCCGGAGTCGGATCCTGCTGGCTCATGATCTCTTTTACCTTGGCGATTGCCTTGGAGGTCAAAATAACGGGTGTTTTCTTGGTTGTTTCCTGGGGCTTAATTTCGGGCGTTATCGTGGCCATAATTCTCCTTTAACCTGTGCTTCATTATAACAGACGCATTCTAATAGGATTAGGATTCAAAAGCTGGTAACGGATCGTGCAACAGGAGCATTTTGAAAGGTTTCCGAGGGGCGGAAAGCGGGGCGGACGGGGACGTCCGCCCTACACTATCTATGCAGCAGCTGATGCCCGCCATGGATCGAGCACGACCTTAATGCACTCGTCCTGCTTGTCTCGGAAGGTGCGGTAAGCTTCAGGCGCCTCATCCAGACTGAGCCTGTGAGTGATTACAAAGGAGGGATCGATATCGCCTTGCTGAACATGTTTGAGCAATCTCTCCATGTAATTGTGCATATGGGTTTGTCCCATCCTGAGGGTCAAGCCCTTCCCGAACGCTGCACCGAACGGGATCTTGTCCAAAAAACCGCCATAAACGCCGGGAATTGAAACCACGCCTCCCTTTCTGCAGGCCTGAATCACCTGGCGCAAAACAGTCGGGCGATCAAAGGATAGTTTCATCCGCTGCTTCGCATAATCGTACGCCGCTCCCACCCCGTGTCCGTGAGCTTCGAGACCGACGGCGTCCATACAGGAATCCGGTCCGCGGCCGGCTGTCATCCACTTCAGTTCCCCAACCAGATCGTCCACTTCCCCGTAGTCGAGGATCTCCGCACCTGCAGCTCGTGCCATTTTCAGACGCTCGTGGACGCGATCGATTGCGATTACGCGTTCTGCGCCCAGCATGAACGCGCTGCGGATTGCAAACTGTCCGACCGGGCCACATCCCCAAATTGCAACTACGTCACCAGGCTTGATATCGCAATTCTCCGCCGCCATGTATCCGGTCGGGAAAATATCGGAAAGGAAGAGGACCTTTTCATCCTCGATGCCGTCAGGTATTTTGAGCGCGCCAACATCGATGAAGGGCACGCGCACGTACTGCGCCTGTCCACCGGCGTATCCGCCCATCATGTGCGTATAACCGAAAAGGGCCGAGCCGGTGTACCCGTAAAGCTTTTCCATCATCCAGGCATTCGGATTCGTGTTGTCGCACGCAGACCACAAGTTGTGCTTGCAGAAGTAGCACTGGCCGCACGCGATGGTAAACGGAATGACCACACGATCTCCCTTTTTAATTCGATTCACCTCGGAACCGGTGTCGACCACTTCGCCCATGAATTCATGGCCCAGCACATCGCCCGGCTCCAACGATGGAATGTAACCATCGTAAAGGTGAAGGTCGGATCCACAAATTGCGGTGCGAGTGATGCGCAAAATGCCATCACGCGGATTAAGAATCGTGGGGTCGTTGACCCGTTCGACACCAACCTTAGTTTTTCCCTGCCAACAAAGCGCTTTCACAAATTCCTCCTGAAGTTTTTGGTTAATCACCCGCCATGCGTTGTGGCTGCATCTCTGCGGCTGGGCGTTCGTGATAAAGAACTCGCTTCGCGGTGCCTCTCAGGCCACGCGCTCCGATTGGCTGTCCAACCGTGGTGGGAATCTCGCCTGTCTCCATCAGCTGCTTAATTTGCCGCAAGCCTTCGCGTATCAGTTGCTCCGGATTCAGTCCCGCCAATGAGGCAAGAGCATGCGAGATGGGGCCAGTGGGAGCTTTGTATTCGAGCGCAACGCTGATCTCCGTGCCTCGGTCGCCTGGAGCCTTCTTGAAGTGCACCACGCCGCGATGCTCAAGCATCTGTTCTTCGGATGCCCAGGCTATGTATTCTCCCGGCTTCTCGTCTGTGATTTCGACATGTGACTTGAATTCAGCATCATCATCTGATCCGAATCGCAAGGTGATCTGCCCGCTGCCGTCATGCTCGAAATGTGGCTCGCGCAATGCACGGCCCCAATTTTCGGGGTTACGGACGAAGTCGTAAACCTCTTGAGGCGTTTTGTTAATTGTGAAGGCGGAGCGAACTCTACCTTGATACGGCCGTTGAAGATCAGTGACACCGCAGTAAACCAGGTAGCTTCCGCCGGCTGCGAGAGCGGCGCCGAACCAATCGCGCCGCACAGCACCGTAAATTCCAATTGCCGCGCCGGTTGCCAGAGTCAGCGCGGTTTCCACATTCGTAGTTGCGGGGCGGCGAGAAAATGCTTTCCCGCCGTTTTTCTCAGCCAAATTTGTAGTTATTGTCATAAATTCACCGGTATGGGATTTGGAACTTGATTGTTTCTTTTGGCCGCGCGCTCATCCAGCGTGGAAAGCCAGGATTCAGTCACGCGAGTTGTGCTTGCCGCGCCTTTTGCTTTGGCTTTTCCGAGATCTCCGGGCTCAGGCAGCGCGCGGTTCACGCTAGAAAGCACAGCGGAAGAAACCGACGGGAACAGCGCATGTGCCTTGATCGCGATTTTTGCCGGGACCGTCAGAATGAGCTCCGTCTTTCCGTATTCACAGGCCGTCACGATCTGACGAGCTGCGCGATCAGCATTGACCGAGATTCCCGGCGTAGCATCGCTCAACAAAAACCATGTGTACTCGGCACGATGTTTCCCTTTGAAATCTGCATTTCGAGGGCTGCCGGTCCGCATGAGCCCGGGATAAATTGTGGTCACGTAAATGTTGTCTTTCTTGAGTTCGGCGCGGAGACCTTCTGAAAATCCAGCGAGGGCGAACTTGCCGACGCTGTATGGCAGAAGATGCGGAACGCTTATCTTGCCGCCGATGGAAGAAATATTCACGATTCGACCGCTGTGCCGCTTGCGCATTTCCGGCAGTACGGCCAAAGTCGTGTGCAGCGGGCCCCAGAAGAACACATCGAGCGACTCGCGGTATTCGTCTTCAGTCATGGTGTCCATTGGACCCACTGTGATGGTTCCCGCATTGTTTACTAAAACGTCGATTTCGCCCAACTCTTGACGCACATCACGGATGGCTTCATTCACTTGCGCCTGGTTGCGAATGTCGCAGGGACGAACAAAGACTGTTCCCGATCCAGCAAGAAGTTGCCGAGCGCGTTCCAACGCTTCGGGATCCCGCGCCAAAAGAGCCACCTTTGCTCCGCGATGCAGGAATGCACGCGCCATCGCAAGCCCAAGACCTCGCGAGCCGCCGGTAATGGCGACTACTTTGCCGGTCAGTTTGTAGCGGCGAGCTTGGCGAAATCCCCAATAAGCCAATCCCAAACCGGCAATCGCGCCCGCGCCAATTCCGACGCCGGCGCCTGAAATTACTGCGCCGCTGAAAATCAATCTGCGCGTTAGTGATCCGGTCAGGGTCATAGTGAGGGCCTCAATTCGGAGCTGACTTGAACTCCCGTGTCCAAGCCATGATCTTCTTCATTGTCCGGCTCTGGTGTATCAGGTTCAGGTTCAATTGGGCCGGGAGGTCGGGGAGTGCTGGGCTCGTCTTCCTCAGCAGGGCGATGCTTGCCTGCCACTTTCAGAAAATCCATAAGCGCCACCTCAGTCTATTCGTCAACTACAAGCAACAGGCATCAGATGACCACTGTACGCAGTACTAGGATGAAGATGTAATTAAGCTAAGCGTTCCGCGCTCATGCCGCTCGACGCTGCTTTTTGATCTGAGCAGCAGCGATCCGAAGATCGGCGATGAAGGATTCTTTCTGCGCACGTCGCGATTCTTCGTCCTGAGCCCGCAGGATCGATGACGGATGAACTGTGGCCATTACGTAGGTAGCCCAAGGTGATGGCACGAACTTGCCGCGGTCGCGAGTCACGCTGAATTCCTTACCGAGCAGAGCTTGGGCAGCCGTCGCTCCCATACAAATAATCACCTCAGGATGTGTGACCGCGATCTCGGCATCCAGCCATGGACGGCAAGCCTTGATTTCCGAGTAGCGCGGTTTCTTGTGGATGCGGCGTTTGCCGCGTTCAGCCGGGGTCCAACTGAAATGCTTCACCGCGTTCGTGACGTAAACGTCGCCGCGATCCATCCCTGCGGCCTCGAGGGCTTCATCCAGAAGGCGGCCCGCGGGCCCGACGAACGGGTGTCCGGCAATGTCCTCTTTATCACCCGGTTGTTCGCCGATCAGCATAATGGATGGCCGGGAGTTGCCCTCTCCGAACACGGTCTGGGTGGCGTTCTTCCACAGATCGCAGCCCTTACAACTCCGGGCTGCCTCTTGGAGGGTCGTTATGGTGATTTTTTTAGGAAGGAAAGGCGTTGCATCGCCCTGCTTTTTTGGACGGAGTATATGTTGCGACGGCATATCTGCTGAGATGAGGTGCGCCTTTCAGGGCTTTGTCTGCTTCTCGCGATTGCTTCGCAACAAAGTTCCGGTGGCTGCATCTAAGCCATTTGTAAATCCTTGCCGTAGGAATTCCTGAAAAATACAGTGGACGCTGTATTGGTTGAATAGGGCTTTAGCTGTATGGTTTGTTCGGTCTTTAGTGCTCCAAGTTCGATTGATTTGATCCGTGAACAGCATGCTCGCATATTGCGCTAATGAAGGCTGCGGTCGACCGCTGCACTCGTTTTCGGAAGGACGATTGTTTCAGTTCGAGGTCGTCTCGATTTCCGTGGCTGCCAGTGATGAAAAGTGCGCACCGTTTGACGAGCACCCAGAGCGGCAGACATTGCACTTGTGGCTTTGCGGACGTTGCGCGTCCACGATGACTCTCGTGCTCGAACCCGCGCGTGGGGTGAAGGTAGCGTCAATTGCAGAGCAGGCCAAAGAATCGAAGAGTGTGTCGAATTTAGGTATGGATATTCCCAGCGCAAAAGAGTGTTGATTTTTTTACGCGGAAGATTGTAGTTGTCCGACGTAATAATTACGCTGCTTGCACCGGCTACGCTATTTTCTAATCTGGACTTATAGTATTTGGTTTGGTAACAAGAATGCTCGACTTGGTTCGGCGTTTCAAAGTAGCCGCCTGTAGTGCTGTTATCCAGGTCCAATGAGAGGTGCATGATGGGAACATTCAGGATTTTAATCGCCGACGATCATGAAGTAGTTCGTAAGGGGCTGATGGCGCTGCTACAGTCTCAACACGATTGGCAAGTATGTGGTGAGGCTGGTGATGGGCGCGAGGCGGTTGACAAGGC
>DATBVH010000321.1:0-3035 GCA_036515395.1 Candidatus Angelobacter sp. | reverse complement strand
CGCCCGGCGGTTGGACCGGCCCACGCGGCCGCGCAACTGATAAAGCTCAGAGAGACCATGCCGGTCAGCACGATTGATGATGATGGTGTTGCACAGCGGAATGTCGAGTCCATTTTCAATAATGGTCGTCGCCACCAGAATGTCCGCCTCATGGCGGACAAACGTGAACATCACCTTCTCCAGCTCGCCTTCAGACATTTGTCCGTGGCCCACAATCACCCTTGCCTTCGGCAGCATCTCTTGAAGTTTGGCCGCGATCTCGTAAATGGTCTCCACGCGGTTATGGACGAAATACGCCTGGCCGCCGCGTTCCAGCTCGTGTTCTAGAGCTGACTTGACCAGCTTTTCGTCGTACGCCGCCACCACCGTCTGGATGGCCATGCGGTCTTTGGGCGGCGTTTCAATCACGCTCATATCGCGCAGCCCCACCATGGACATGTGCAGCGTGCGCGGGATGGGCGTAGCGGACATCGTGAGCACGTCCACTTCTTTTTTGAGCTGCTTGAGCCGTTCTTTGTGGCGCACGCCAAAGCGCTGCTCTTCGTCCACGATGACCAGCCCCAGGTCCTGGAACTTGATGTCCTTGGAAAGAATGCGGTGGGTGCCGATCACAATATCGACCTTGCCCTGCTCAATCCGCTCCACCGTTTCTTTCTGCTGCTTGGCATTGCGGAAACGGCTCATCATTTCAATCGTGATGGGAAAAGCGGCAAAGCGGCGCTTGAAATTTTCAAAATGCTGGAACACCAGGACCGTTGTCGGCGCCAGCACCGCTACTTGTTTGTTGTCCTGCACGGCCTTGAATGCCGCCCGCATGGAAACTTCCGTCTTGCCGTAGCCTACGTCGCCGCAAAGCAGGCGATCCATGGGCAGCGTGGATTCCATGTCGCGCTTGATGTCGGCTGTGGCAGTTAGTTGATCGTCCGTCTCGTTGAACTCAAACGCGTCTTCAAACTCTTTCTGCCACTGCGTGTCCGTGGGGAAAGCGTGACCCTGCGCGGCTTTGCGCGCCGCATAAAGCTTGAGCAACTCGTCGGCCATGTCTTTCATCGCGCTCTTCACGCGGGCTTTGGTCTTGGCCCAGGCCGTTCCGCCCAAACGGCTCAGCGGAGGATGCACGCCCTCACTCGACCGATATTTCTGGATCAAGTCCAGCCGCGTGAGCGGCACGTAAAGTTTGGCCGCTTCGGCAAACTCCAGCACCATGTATTCGCCGGTAATCTCGCCCTGCTCAATTTCCTTCAGCCCCTGGTACATGGCGATGCCGTGTTCCACGTGGACAACAAAATCGCCAACCGCCAGATCGCGGAAGTCTGACATGAAGGCTGCGGTCTTCGACTTGCGGCGCAATGGCTGCTGCGGCTCGATTTCCGAATCGTCAAACAGATCGCGCGCGCCAAAAATCACCAGACGCGCGTCGGAAAGCGCAACGCCTTCCGGCACAGTCGCGCGGACGATCGTCGTAGTCAAAAGATCGCCGGAAAAATACGCCGTCTCGTCGAGATACGTTTCACTTCCCGGAACAGGCGTGCGCGTGCCCAGCCGGAATGGCACTTGGTATTCCGTAAAGATGTCCGCCAGACGTTCCATTTCACCGGTGTTGGGCGCGGCGAACATCACCCGTTGGCCCTGCGCGGTTAGCTTCTTTACTTCCTCAACCATTGCCGGTACTGATCCGTGAAAGCGCGAAGTTGAATGCGCGGGAAACTCAATCAAAGACTGATCCGGCACCTGCGGATCGGCCAAACCCAATTCTTCTTCCGCACGCGCGATGCGCAAAACATTCAAATGCTCCAGGCTGCCACCCGGTAGCCTCGCCACTAGCGCGTTCCACTCATCGGGTGGGAGGTAGATATCTTCCGGAGTCGCCAGCTTACCCACAAGGCTTTGCTCATGGCGCTGCACAACTTTCTCCCACCAGCGCTCCTGCTCGGCCTCAATCGCGGTCGGCTCGTCCATAAAGACCACGGCATTGGGAAGCAGATCAAACAGGGTGCCCGCTGCTCCGGCATTGGCGTAAAACTCCCAGCCCGGGAACACCGCAACGCCGGTATCGGCCAGCGCATGCCGAACTGCATCGCCCTCACCTTCCAGCCGAGCGCCTGAAAGCCGTGCATGAATTTCCGTCAGCAGCTCTTCGCGCACAGGCGTCTCAGAAAGCGGCAGCAGCACAATTTCATCTACGGCAGAAGCAGAACGTTGCGTTCCGGGATCGAATTTGCGGATGGATTCAACCTCGTCGCCGAACAGCTCAATGCGCAATGGCCGGTCAGCTTCCGGGGGATACGCATCCAGCAACCCGCCGCGCACGGCATATTGCCCCGGCATTTCCACCACGTCCACCGCGGAATAACCAATGGTGTTCAGGTGCTGGACCAGTTCTTCCAGGTCCAGCATGTCTGTGCGGCGGATAATGCGTGCCAGCCCGGAATAGTGCTCGGCGGAATGCAGCCGCATCGATGCTGCGTTGAGCGGCGCAATCACGATCGAGACAGCGTTGGTAGCAATCTTCCACAGCGCCGTCGCCCGTTCTTCCTGAATATCGGGATGCGGAGACATGTTTTCAAACGGCAACACGTCATAAGCCGGCAGCTTCACCACCGACTGCGGGTTGCAAGCGCCGGTCAGCTCACAGAATGACTGGATTACGGGGCAGACTGCCTCAGCGGCCCGGTTATCGGACACAATCAGGATCAGCGGCACGCCTGCGGCACGCTGTAAATATGGAATTAGAAGAGATTTTGCGCTCGAAACCAGTCCGGACAGACGGATACGCCCCGCAGGAGGTTTTGACTCCCCCCTCCGCTGCTTTAGATATGAGGCCGCCTGCTGGAACCCAGGGCTTTTTTCCACGTCCGCCAGGACTTCGCGGACGAACGGCAGGATCACATCTCTATTTTACCTTAGCCTGGGCTGAGGCGGCTTTCTCGTTCGTCTCCGGCTTTTCCGGCTTGAGCGGGTTGCCGCGCAGCCGCACCATTTTGTCTACGATCTCCTTGGCAACGCGTCCGTAGACTGTTCCGGCCAGCGAATCT
>DATBVH010000320.1:0-4164 GCA_036515395.1 Candidatus Angelobacter sp. | reverse complement strand
CGCGGCAATCGCGCGCGGCTACATAAAGGTGTCCGCTGGTGCGCTTGGCTGCTTGAATGATGATGTTGCCTCGCTCAAGTTGGATAGTAGTGTCCTTGCGGCCCATGGAGACGCCAAACTCGGCGCGCTCATTCATCTCCACGACTGAGCCATCGCGCAGGCGAAGCATGGCGTGTGACCCGCCGCCGGTACGAACCTTCTGGCCTTCAGTGACTTCATCGCCTACCTTAAGCGACTGGTCGCCGCTATAGCCGACGCGAGTGAGCACGCCGTTCAGTGATTCCACACGAGCACGCATGCCTTGAGGACCAGAAAAGAATTTGTCTTGTACAAAGTATGTTGCGACGGCAAAAATGACGATTGCAGCAGCGGCAGCTACCCAGCGGAAGCCGGTATTTCCTACCTGTGGCAGTTCCTGCTTCCACGGCGCCAGGGTGCTGCGTTCGCGTTTGCCGGTCTCAGCCTCACGACGGCAAGAGACACATTCGTGCAGATGGGATTCCACCAACAATGCGCGCGCCGGAGCAAGCTTTCCAGTGCGATATTGCGGCAGCAATGCGCGAACGTCTTCACATCCGCGGATAGAAACCACTTGCGCGGTGGAAGGGAAAGCAGCTTCCTGGCTAACGCGCTGCCAGACGCGCTCCCCGGCGGCGTTCATGGTTTCCTGATCAGGCTGCTCGGCGCGCATGGCGTTAAGCGCATGGTCGAGCTGTTCGCCATGGTTGATGGCGCGATTCTTTTCGTCGGGCTTCATCGGGTACCTCTCGTCAGTCCTTTAAAATCCTTTTTGAGCAGAGCACGCGTACGATGCAGCACCACAGCAACTACCGCAGCCGATGTATTCATAAGTCCGGCTATTTCACGATTGCTGTAATCCTCTATAAATCGAAGCACAAACATTTCCGCCCAGCGTGGATTCAGTTTCGCCAGAGCATGGCGCAACCAGTCCCGGAGTTCAGCCGAATGGGGGCCATGGTCTGTTGACACCACTTCAGTCTGGTTCGGGTCTTCATCCAGGGAAAAAGTTTCTTTTTTCCCGCGCAGCAAGTCCAGAGATGCGTTCACCGCGGACCGGTGCAGATAACCTGGAAGATTGGAAATTTCCGGAAATTTCTCTAGTCGTACCAGCCGCAGAAAAACGGTTTGCAACACATCTTCTGCGTCGCTCGAATTGCCGGTAACGCGGTAGGCCGCCCGGTAAACGAGCTCTTTGTGCTCCAGAAATATCTGCTCCAGCCCCGGCCTGAAACTGTCTCCGGCCATGACTGCCATATTCGCCTGCGCTATTTGCATTGTGGCCTGCAATTTAGTACGGTGCTCCTCTCAAGATGTCAGACGAGAGAAGAGCCCAGTTATTAACCGGAACGGCAAAATTATCATGCTTTGCGCTTCCCAGCTGGCAATAGTTACGGCTGAGCAGGGATATAAGTTCCCGATATATGATGGACGCCTGGAATCAGCGCTCTGTGATCCAAGCTGCTGATACCGCACAGCTTAAGCTCTTCAGATATTTTGCACCTCCGCTCATGGGACAGATGAAATCGATCCAACTGCCGACCATTTTTAACGTAGCCGCCCATTTTGTCGATCGACACATTGCTGAAGGCCGGGGCGACAGAATCGCCTATGAATGCGGCGACGAGCGCGTCACTTATCGGCAACTGTTCGAACGGGTGAACCGCGCCGGCAATATGCTTAAGAAGATGGGCGTGCGACAGGAAGAGCGGGTGGGCCTGCTACTGCTCGATACGCCGGAGTTTCCTTATTGCTTTTTTGGCGGCATCAAGATCGGCGCCGTTCCCATCCCTATCAACACATTGCTGAAGCCTGGCGAGTATGAATACATCCTGAACGATTCGCGTGTGCGCGTGCTGATTGTGAGTGAAGCGCTGCTGCCGCAAGTACAGGCGATCGCGCGCGAGAAGCTGCGCTACCTGCAGACGATTGTCGTCTTTGGCAACGCGCCGGAGGGTATGGAATCACTGCAGCAGCTTCTGGATAGCAGTTCCCCCAAGCTCGAGCCTGAGCCGACGACCAAAGACGATGCTGCATTCTGGCTGTACTCTTCCGGCAGCACCGGCTTCCCCAAAGGCTGCGTACATTTGCACCATGACATGGTGGTCTGCGCAGAACTTTACGCCAAAAACATTCTGAAGATCACAGAGAACGACCGCTTTTTCAGCGTGGCCAAAATGTTCTTTGCCTATGGCCTGGGCAATGGTCTGTATTTTGCTTTGTCGGTTGGAGCCACCAGCATTCTCTGGCCGGGATCCCCGTCACCGCCGAACATCTTTTCAGTAATTGAAAAGCACAAGCCGACGCTGTTCTTCTCCGTGCCTTCAAACTATTCAACGCTGCTTTCCTATCAGCGTGAGGGCGGTCCGGACTTTGACCTTTCCAGCGTGCGTTACGCGGTTTCAGCGGGCGAGGCCCTTGCTGCGGCGCTTTATCATCGTTTCAAGGAACGCTTTAACGTCGAGATTCTGGATGCCATTGGATCAACCGAGGCGCTGCACATGTTCATCGCTAATCGTCCGGAAGCGGTGCGGCCAGGATCGAGTGGGCAGATCATGCCGGGATACGAGGCACGCATTGTGGATGAAAACGGTAATGACCTTCCCGATGGCGAGGTCGGCAGTCTTTTAATCAAGGGCGATTCCGTGTGCGCGTATTACTGGAACCAGCACGAGAAAACTAAAGAGACCATTCAAGGCCATTGGATCCGCACCGGCGACAAATACTATCGCGATCCGGACGGCTATTACTGGTACGTGGGCCGCAATGACGACATGATGAAGGTCAAAGGCATGTGGGTAAGCCCAATAGAAATTGAGAATGTTCTTATGGAGCATCCCATGGTGCAGGAGGCAGCAGCCATCGGCAACGCGGACGGCAATAATCTTGTGAAGCCTGCAGCCTACGTGGTGCTAAAGAAAGGCGCGAGCAATACTCCGCAAACGATTGAAGAGATTCGGCAGCATTTGCTCGGTAGACTTGCGGCGTATAAGTGTCCGCAGGTATTTGAAGTAGTAGCGGAGCTTCCCAAGACGGCCACAGGAAAGATTCAGCGGTACAAACTGCGGCAATCGGCATCGAGTACAACAAGCCAGCCAGCAAAATAAGTCTGCAACTTTCAGGAACCTTTTCCGTTCTTCCGGCGTATATACAACGCAAGGAGGCGTGTATGAAAAGACTCCTGGCTTTCTTACTCGCGCTATCCGCTTCTCTGACCTGGGGACAAACCAGCCATGAACGACGCTATGAGCTCCGGCCCGATCCCAACTGGCCGCTGGAAATAGAACTTGGTTCTGGCGATTATCAGATTGTGGCCAGCGATTCCGACAGCATTGCCGTTGTGTACGATGACAGCAACGCAGATGCCGCTCACAAAGTAAAGGTACAGATCGACTCTGGACATGGGCAAAATCACTTGAAGATTGCCGGGCGGAAATCAAATTTTCATGCCGTGATAGAGGTCCCGCGCAAGACTGACCTGCGAGTACGCATGAGCGCAGGCGGACTCACCATTGGCGATGTTGAGGGCAACAAAGACATAGAGGTCGTGGCCGGTAACTTGGAGCTAAACTCTCTCCGTCCCCAGGATTATGCCCAGGCAGATTTCTCTGTTCGCATTGGCGATGTATATGCTCCGTTGGTTAAAACCACCAAGACCAGGCTGCGGCAATCTTTCAGGACAGCGGGGCCGGGGAAATACAAGTTGCACGCGCACGTTGGAGTGGGCGACATGACGCTGCGTACGACAAGGATTTGAGGGGTTAGCTTTTCAGGCGTCCGGCTCATCGCGGGACGCCTTTTCATTTAAATGGCGGTCAACAGTCTACGCAGACCTTCGCTGAAGTCCTGCTCCGGCGTGATCAAACTCACAACAAGGTATCCGTCGCCGGGAAAATCGTAGAAATGCCCAGGATGAAGATAGACGCCATGCTTCTGTAGTAGCTCGATTGCCAACTCCTCATCCGAACGCGTAGCAGGAATGCGAAGAATGGCATACCATCCGCCTTCAGCGGCCAGGTGGCTCACGTGTTGATTGTCCGCTAGTTGCGCATCAAGCTCCGCGAGGTTGGCTTGCACCCGGGCCATCAGCTGCTGCTGAAACTGTTTCCGTTGCTGCAACAAAACTGGCGCGGCGAGCTGAATTGG
>DATBVH010000319.1:0-4570 GCA_036515395.1 Candidatus Angelobacter sp. | reverse complement strand
CACGCGGCACAAAACGCGCAGCAATACTTTTTTGTCCGGAAATGTATTGGCCGGTAAGTGAACCGGCCTGGTCCATGATCTGCATGGGAGTGCCTGAAGCCACTACGCCTCCGCCCAGCAATCCCGCGCCGGGACCAAGATCAATCACGTAGTCGGCGCGACGAATCGTTTCTTCATCGTGCTCCACCACCAGCACGGTATTTCCCAGATCGCGCAAGTGTTCCAGCGCCTGAAGCAGCCGGTTGTTATCGCGATGATGAAGCCCAATGGAAGGCTCGTCCAGCACGTAAAGCACGCCGCGCAGCTTAGAGCCGATCTGCGTGGCCAGCCGTATCCGCTGGCCTTCTCCGCCAGAAAGCGTAGCCGCCGAACGATCAAGCGATATATATCCCAGCCCCACGGCATGCAGAAACTGGAGACGTTCGCTGATCTCATGCAGTACACGACCGGCAATTAGCCGTTCCCGGTCAGTCAGCGTAATTTTTGCGGCAACCTCCACGGAGCGCGAAACCGACAGCGCTGTGAAGTCTGAGATGGAGAGCCCATTCACTTTCACGCCAATGCTCTCAGGACGCAGCCTTTTGCCCCGGCAGACCGGGCAGCTTGTGGCGGACATGTAGCTGAGCATCCACTCGCGATAACTTTCTGAAGTCGATTCTTCCAGATTCTGTTTTAGAAATCCCAGCACACCGCGAAAACCCAGGCGCGGAGCTTCTTTTTCGTCCGGCCCATAAAGCAGCAGGTTCTGGATTTTCGCCGGAAACTTTTCAAACGGTGTGGAGAGATCAAGTTTGTACGCGGCAGCAACAATATCGACCATTCGCTGAAGATATGAAGATCCAGAACCGGGGCCGAGCGCGCCATCCAGCAGCGGCTTGGACCAATCGACAATGATCTTGGCCGGATCAAAATCATACTTGCTGCCCAGGCCGTTGCATTCCGGACAAGCGCCGTACACGCTGTTGAAAGAAAACGAGCGCGGCTCCAGAGAAGGAATGCTGATGCCGCAATCGGGGCAAGCCATCCGGGCTGAAAAGAGATGCTCTTCACCATTCACCACGGCTACCTGCACCAGTCCTTTGCCCAGCTTCATCGCTGTGGCAACGGACTGTTCCAGCCGTTTTTCAATCCCCGGCTTCACCAGCAGGCGGTCAATCACAACTTCAATCGTGTGGTTCTTGCGCTTATCCAGCTGGATTTCGTCCAGTTCTTCGTCGAGGTGGCGAAGCTCGCCGTCAATTCTGGCGCGGACAAAGCCGTGTTGCGCCAGCTTGGCCAATTCTTCCTTGAATTCGCCTTTGCGTCCGCGCACCAGCGGCGCCATGATCATCACGCGGTCTTCAGCTTTGAGCTGCATCACGCGTTGCACAATCTGGTCAGACGTTTGGCGGCTGATAGGTTTGCCACATTTTGGGCAATGCGGCACCCCGACCGAAGCGTATAACAGGCGTAAATAATCGTAAATCTCAGTGATTGTTCCGACTGTAGAACGCGGGCTGCGTGAGGTAGTCTTCTGCTCAATGGAGATTGCCGGGCTCAGGCCATCAATTGAGTCCACGTCCGGCCGTTCCATTTGGTCGAGAAACTGGCGCGCATATGCGGAGAGCGTTTCCACGTACCGGCGCTGGCCCTCGGCATAAATAGTGTCAAAAGCGAGCGACGATTTGCCTGAACCGCTAAGTCCCGTGATGACCGTTAAGGTATTGCGCGGGATTTCAACCGAGATGTTTTTCAAATTGTGCTGGCGAGCGCCGCGCACAGTGATATTGCTAATTGCCATGGGCCTAATAAACCTGGTTTGGAAAACCGCGCATAACCCCAACAAAACAAATGAAACCTCCACTGGAAGGTTCCGGAGGGTGAGTACACAGCTCTACTCCGTATCTTATCGTCGTGTGCTTGGGATGGTCAATTCGAGGTGTTCGATGGGACAGAACTCGGGCTTTAACCTAATGACTTCAGTTATTTGCGAGCTGTATGACCAAAGGGCATGACGACGTATCGAGGGTGCAGGAGCGGGCGTAATGCAGACATTTGAACCAATATTGCCGACAATGCACATGGCTGGAGAAACCAACCGGCCCGAGAAAAGGAACATCAAAGAGTTTGGACAATGAATCCCATCCTAGCTTCCTCCACCGTGCTCTTTACTATTCTGTTTTCACTCGTCTTTGGTATTGCTTGCGGCTACGCTGTTATCAGCGCGATCCTGCACGCTTTTGCCCGTAGACAGGCTGAAAATCAGGCGACTACAACTGCGGTGATCGCGACCACAGCGTCCAGCCACTAATTCTTTCGCTGCATCCGGCGGCTTTTGTGAAAATAGCTAGCCGGCTTGCCGATCCATGGTCATGGAATGTGGGAAGTTTCTTCGCTGCAACAGTTGCAACGCCAGCCATCCGCCAAAAATTACATCGAATGCCATGCAGAAACCCGGCCACCAGTGCGGTACTCCGGGATTTGCAATAAGGCTAGGGCGGACAAAATCAAATATCCCATGTCCCAGTAATCCAGCCGCCACCAGCCAAAAATTCCCTTTAAAACCAATTGCGCCAAAAAGAAAGAAGCCGCCCGCAATTACGATTTCGATCACTAAGGTGCGCCGTGACGCTCCCATCAAGGCAAACAGAACATAGTAAGTAGCGATGACAAACAGCACCGTCGAATAGAAAGATCGTTCCCGGTCTAAGCCGATCACTGTCGCGAAAACCACTGTCGCCAGAGACAACAGGACACCAACCAGATATTCCATTTCACCGCTTTCAACAGTCATTTTTTAAGGCAGCAACGGGCTTTGTATCCAAGCGGCTGCGCTATCTTGGAGGCATTTTCCGCGGAGCCGGATTGGGATTGTTGGTTGGGTCTTCAGGCGATCCTTTTTGCCGGCGCATTTCTTGCAGTTCCTGCAGCAACTGCTCGGGCGTCTTTGGCTGCTGGTTCTGCGGCGTCTCAGCTTGTGGAGGCGGTTGTGGCACGGGCGCGGGTTGGACAGGCGTATCCTGCGGATCGCCATTGTTTACTTGCTCATCTGGAACTTCGTCGTCTCCTCCCTGATTCGCCGCTGGAGGCTGCGGCTGTGCCTGCGCTTCCCCTGCTGCCCCTGGCTTGTTCTTCACTGTCAGAATGACTTTTTGAACAATGTTAGGGCTATCCGCTCGCCCAATAGCGAGAAAATCATATTTTGAGCCCGCAAAGATCGCAGCCAGAACATCGCCTTCCGAGGCGGGCCCCAGCGCAATCGCTACCCGTTCTGAAATTCCTTCTGCGCCTTCAAACTCAATGCCTGTCTTGTTACGGATGGCAGTGACTACACTGCTAAGGTTTGAGTTCAGAGCTTGAACACTGAGCAAGCCGTCGCGGTAAGTAACTATTGGCGCGACCGGCGGCCCCATGGGGCCTGGCTGAGCAGTCGGCTGGGCTGGCTGAGCCATGCCTGGAACGGATGCAGCCGGAGCGGGTGCGCCTGTCGGCGATTGTTTAGGCAATTGCGGAGCAAGATTGGCCGGCGGAGCGGGACGCTGAACGGGTACTGTAGGACGCATGGTTTGCGCCTGAAGCAAGCTGAGTGCTCCCGTAAGAACAAATATCCCACAAGTTATTGAAGAAAAACGCGCCATAAAATGGGTTCCGAACCGAGCCTGCCGCCCCTCTGAATTTGTTTGTATTAGAGATTTTACTCCCTATGAGCAAAGAACGCTGAATCGCCCGAAACTTGTCTGATTAATTTCACTTACGCCGCCAAAGTTGCCATTCCTCACACTTCCCTGCACAATCTCTCAAGCAATATATTTACGTATAAGTTACGAGCACGAGCCGGAAATCTCGTGCATCTGAAAAGCGGTAAAAAGCATCCTAGATAAACCGGAGTAGCGCACTTTTATGAAGCAACTTACATTCAAGATTTTTGCAGCAACCCTGGTTTTGGCCGGAAGCTTTTCTGCATGGGCCCAGACCTGCCAGAGCAAGGACGAAATCCCTGAGCCTGCACGCAAGGCCATTGAGACCGCAGCGCAGCAGGCTTTCGATCAAAGTGCCAGCGGCAACGTACCAGCGCTCCAAGCCAGCGCAGTTCCTTCATTGCAATCGAATTTCAACGGCGTTGCCGGAGCCGTTAGCGATAACAAAGATGCCCTTGCCGGCGCGAAGCCGCAACTCCGTGGCGTCTATTTTCTCGATACCGGCGCCAATCCCGGTCCGGACGGCACGTTCTATTGCGGCGTCTTCGGCGCAAATGGCATGAATCCGAATACGGCAGAATTTGACCTTGCCGGAATTGCCGTGGGTAAATACGCCGTCACCATTCAGGACTTCATCGGCAATAAGGGCCCTTATGCTCTTTCCATTATTTTTCAGGACCTTGGCGGCTGGAAAATTGCCGGATACCAGATTCGTCCCGGCTCAGCCGCAGGCCATGATGGCCTGTGGTACCTCCTTCAGGCGCGCGACTACAAGAGCAAAGGCCAGACACACAATGCCTGGTTTTATTACCTGAACTCTTACGATCTGTTGCAGCCCGCGACGTACATGAACACAAAGATGCTCACCAAGATCGGCGACGAAACTAACAGCG
>DATBVH010000318.1:0-3939 GCA_036515395.1 Candidatus Angelobacter sp. | reverse complement strand
ACATCAAGAAGAAAGAAAGCAAGCATGAGGAGCATGACATTCCCGGCTGCGTGACGGATATGCTCTCTTCGATTTATTACGTTTCCTCTTTGCCCTTGCTGCCGAATAAAACATACAGCTTTCCCATCAATGATGGCGGTGCAACCGTGACTGTAATGGTCCACGTGGAAGCAAGGGAGCAGGTGAAAACACCCGCTGGTACCTTCAATACGATTCGCATTCAGCCGGAAACGTCTTCGCCCTTGCTCCGGGACAAAGGGAAAATCTGGATCTGGTACTCTGACGATGCAGCTCGCGTTCCAGTGCAGATGCGGGCAAGATTATCGTGGGGTACTTTGACTTTCTACCTGTTGCGGATCGAAAAAAAATAACTGCGCTCCGCTTTAATGTCATCAATTTGTTGGATCGCCGCAATACCCAGCGCGCTTTTTCTGACATAATAGCTGTAATAGCTTTAAAGACTGGAAGGGGAGCATGAGCGCACAGCCAACGTCCGACCCGGAACTGGTGGAAGTATTTGACACAATGCAGGAATCGGAGGCGATGGTAGTCCACGGGCTCTTGACTTCTGCCGGTATTGAGTCGGTTGTTACCAACCTAGAGGCGCCGCAGGACGTTTTGCCGGGGGTGGGAGGCATTTCCGTTCGCGTAAACGCGGCTCAGGCAGAGGACGCGCGCCAAGTGATTAATGATTTTCGGAATAACGGCGCATCGGACGACGATTCCTCACTGATCGATGATGATAGAACTCAAAGCTAGGCCATTGCATTGTGAGCAAGCAAGGTAGCTCACAATGCGCCTCGTCATTCAAGTTTTCGGCTGTGCCCGCACTTGGGGCCATCCGGCCAAAAGTAGAATTACCCCTCTCTGGGTGGCCGCCCGGAGGCAGATGGTGGAATGTGCGCCTCCTGATTATTGAAGACGAACCTAAGATCGCCCGTAGCCTGTCTGAAGGCTTTGAAGCCGAACACTTTGCCGTTGACATGGCCGAGGACGGCGAAAAAGGCCTGGAACTGGCGACTGAGATCCGCTACGACGGCATTGTTCTGGACTGGAACCTGCCTCGCATGGATGGGCTTTCTCTCCTGAGGAAATTGCGGCAGGCAGGATCCACCACACGCGTGCTGATTTTAAGCGGTCGCCGTGAAGTTGCTGATCGCGTGGCCGGACTCCAAGCCGGCGCCGATGACTACCTGATCAAACCGTTTTCTTTTCAGGAACTGCTGGCGCGGATGCAAACTCTTCTGCGTCGCGCCCAGGAAACCTCTGAAATCCTGAAAGTAGGCGACCTGATGCTGGATCCGCAACGGCACATGGTGGAGCGCGCGGGCAAACCCATTAAGCTGAGCCAGCGGGAATACGCGCTGCTTGAGTACCTGATGCGCAACGTTGGACGCACCGTAACCCGAACCATGGTGGTGGAACACGTTTGGAATTTATGGTTTGACGGGCTCACCAGCGTAGTGGACGTTTACATCAGCTATCTTCGGGCCAAGATCGACCATGATTTTTCTACGCCGCTCATTCACACGGTACGCGGCGTTGGGTTCATGCTTTCCGCAGAGCCCAAGCTTGAGAAAAAAGAAAAGTAGATAGCGAGCCGAAAAGCCCTTTATTGCGGCTGAACGCGCGCTTCAACGCGCTTTCCATCCAGCAGAAAGGTCACAGCGCCCTGCAGGTCTGTGCGGTAAGTGCGAACTTCCGCCGCTTGCAATCGATCCAGCACAACTTGCCGCGGATGCCCAAAGGAATTGTGGTATCCGGCGGAGATCACGGCAAAATGCGGATGAACGGCGGCCAGCAACTCTGCAGTAGTTGACGTGGCGCTGCCATGGTGCGCGACCTTTAGGAGATCAGCACGCGGGGACTCTGTGGCCACAAAACGCTCCATCTTTTTCTCCAGATCGCCCGCCAGCAAAGCCCGTGTATTGCCATAGCCAATCAAGAGCGCCAGCGAATCGTCATTCTTAGGTTGAGGTTTGGGCTGCCAGTCCGCTGGCGGTGAGAGCACGCGAATATTAGTTCCACTCCAATCCAGTTGATCGCCAGCCACGTGCTGGCGAATAGCGACGTGATTCTCTTTTGCCATTTCGTAGAGATGCCGCAACACAGAGACCTGAGGATTGATGCCCACCCACAACTCAGAGGGATGGAAATCTTCAATGATGCGGGGCAGGCCGCCAATATGGTCGCCATGGGCATGCGTGAGCGCAATCACATCAAGATGGTCCAGTCCACGCGACCACAGATAGGGAGCGACAACGTCTTCGCCGAAATCGAATTCACTATGCACCGGACCAATGCTGCCGCCGCCATCGATTAACATGGTTCGTCCTTCGGGAGACACCACGAGAAGAGAGTCGCCCTGACCCACGTCGATGGCTGTAATTTCCAGTTTGCCGCGCTCAACTTGTGGTGCGGCACGTTGAACGGCCACTATCCCACCCGAAACAAATAATGCGGCCAGCCCGGCAAATGCTATTGCGCGTTGCTTTCGCACGGTAAAGAACGCCAGCAGAATTCCCGCAACGGCAAGCAATGTAAGCAGAGCTGTGGGATCAGGCACTCGCCACTGCGTGATATGAAAGCGGGACAAAAAATGAAGGCAGCCCTGCGTCCAATGCAGTGAACCAGCCGCGAGCATTGCAGCAAGCCGGGCAAATGGCAGCGAAATGTAACTGAAAGCAATCGCGGCAACACCAGTGTTGAGCATCAATCCCGCCAAAGGCAGGGCCAGAATGTTGGCGGGAACACCTAAAATTGCGGCGCGATGGAAATAGGCCCGCATCGGCAGGACCAGCACTGCCTGGGTGATCGCAGACACAAGCAGCAGTTCAAATAAGCCGAAAACTGCGGCAATGGAACCAGTGACTACATTCCGCGCTGCACGTTCGCCGATAAATTGCTGCAATCTTCCTGCCACCAGGCGCAAATCCAGGCGGAACTGCGCAAGCTTCGGTTCAATACCCAGATCATAGCCGGTGGAATCGAGATGCTTTAAAGCGGATCGGTAAGGAGCGGAAGTCCGTTCCAACATTGGCAAGCTGATGCCGGTAATGGCAAGAAGAGCAAGGAACGTCAATTGGAAGCCAGGCTCGAACAGCGCCGTGGGTGAAATCACAAGTACCACCAGCGCGGCAAAGCCGGTTGCGTTCAGTCCGCTGCGGTCGCGGTAGAGAAGCCGCGCAACCAGAAAAAGTGACAGCATGAGCACCGCGCGCATAATCGGCACACCCATGCCGGCAATGTAGGCATAGAAGACGGAGAGTGCGATTGTGAGCAGTGAAGCCGGCCATTCCGGAAGACGAAGCCTGCGCGCCAGCCAGAAGATGGCAAACGCCAGCAAAGCCACGTTCATGCCGGAGACGACCAGCAGGTGATAGACGCCGGTTTGCTGAAATTCTTCGCGAACATCGCGCAAGAGCAGCGAATCATCGCCCATGATCATGGCAGCAAAAATCGCGGCGTCTTCTTCTTTCCAAAGACCGCTTTGGTGAATGTGCTGCAGGATGCTGTTTCGCACGCGGCTGCGCCAGAATCCCAGCCGGCTGCCGGAGGTCCCCGCAAGGACCTCCAGGTTTTCTGACTTCACCGATGCAAGCGTGCTGATGCCCAGGCCGTGAAGGTAGCCTTCATAGTCGAAAGCGCCGGGGTTGCGAAAATTGCGGGGCAGGCGCAATTTTGCCGTTAGCCGGACTCTGGCCCCGTAAGCCATATGCGGAATCGCCGGTGCATCGTCTTCCTGCGCGTCCTCAACGGCATCGCGCGAAAAAATCGTAGCGCGGATTCCCACCGGCTGAATGAACTTCTTGCCATCAAGTTCGATTGTTTCAGTCTGCAGGTCAAAGCGTTCACGCGGGCCTCCGCCGGCCAGCAAAGCGCCGTCATTCGTAACATGGCCGACGATTTCTACATCCTTAACGTTCACAAACTCCGGTG
>DATBVH010000317.1:0-24015 GCA_036515395.1 Candidatus Angelobacter sp. | reverse complement strand
AGATCAGGGTCGAGACACGGTGCAGGCGAACGAAGATTTGGGATTCAAAGCCGACCATCGCGAGTTCCAACTGCCGGCAGAAGTGCTGAAAGCGCTAGGGCTCAAGCAGGTCAAACTGCTTTCCAATAACCCGCAGAAAGTAGCGGCGCTGGAATCTGCTGGCATTGAAGTGGTCGAGCGTGTGCCGTGCGAAGTGGAGCCTCACGCGGCTTCAGAGCGCTACCTGAATACCAAGAAGGAAAAGCTGGGACATTTGTTTACCGAAAGATAGCTTTCAGCAATTGGCACTCAGCATTCAGCCCCTAAAGATACCTTGAATCGACAAAAACTCTCCCAAATCACCTTGAATCAATGCCGAAGTTCATGGAAGGCCAAGCTTCCAACACATTCCGATTACGATGAGGTCTCGTGTCGCTATTTGAATGGAGCATAAGGTGTCCGCAATCTGGATGTATGAATACCTGACTGGCACTCAAATTCGGGTTGCTTCTATCTCTCTAGAAAAGTTTATGCTTGGTTTCTCAAGTCAAAGTGGCTAAACTCCCGGCGATGCGATTCCTATTCATGCTTTTTACGATGACTCTCTGTTGCACGTGGGCCAGTGCGGGCACGTCGAGTCTTGAAGACCGCTTGCACAAGGAATACAGCGGGACAGAGCAGTTACTACGCGATTTCAATGCGGAAGACAAATTGAAGTTCGACGCGCAGGGAAAGCCGATAGGCAAAGAGACGCCGGCCCCGTGGACACTGGCCGCTCCGATCGCGGTTACCAAGGTGGAATTGAAAGAAGACAAGCTGCTCCTGCACGGGCCCAGGCAGCTCCTGGTGTTCAACAACAGAACCAGCCTGGCCAGGCGCATCAAGTCGGACGAATGGGTCTCGATTGAAATCGAAACCGCCAGCGGCCCCAATCAGGAAAGACTGTTGCGCGAAGCGCTAGCCAAAGTCTTCATTGCAAAAGATGAACCCCTTGCGCCTCTGCTGCCCGACTATTGGCGTGACTATATTGTCCGAGTCGATGCCCGCAATACGATAGATCAGGCCTGCGCGCAATCGAAATTGCCCAACCCGGACCTGCCAGTACAACCGGCCAGTGTGATGGAAGGAAAGAAAATCCTCAATGTGGAGCCGGTCTATAGTGGCATTGCCCGGCGATATAAGATTGATGGCATGGTCGAGATGCGGGCTGTGATCGACAAGAGCGGGAACATAAGCCAGGTGTGCCTGACGATGGCGGCTGGGGCCGGCTTGGACGACACGTTGGTAGAGGCGGTGCGGCAATGGAAGTATCGTCCTTATATGGTCAATGGGCAGCCGATTGACGTTGAGATGATAATCAGGACGAATTTCCATTTTTGACTCGCGTCGGCAAGGTTGGAGCCCCTGAATCAGCCTGACGGAGAAAACATTCTCGCGATTCCCCTACTCCGTATTTTTGAAACACAATTCTAGTGAATGATTTTCGCCAGGGCCTCCCGGTTTTTTGCTGGCAGATCCATTAGCGCCGATTTCACTAGCGCTCGATAAACTTCGCTGGCACCCGGTACACGCTTGAGTTCTTTCAAGTGGCGAAGCACGGTATTGATGTCGCCGCGCTTGATGGGCCCGCTGAAAGCTGCCGCTGCTCCGCGTTCGGCATAGTTCTTTAAAGTCTGGCGTAGGATTGGCGCCATCACGCGGCGGGTCTGGCTGGCGGTGAGTCCTGCGCTGCGGCCCACGCGCTCTGCCGTTACCAGAGCGGCCACGATCAAAGGCGATGAAAACGATCCCAGCGCATGATAGAGCGGCTTGGCCGCCTTCTTGATCGCAAAACTTTCCGCGCCCAGATCGCGTACGATCCTGCGCGCTACGGCCACGGCACGACTGTCACCTTCTACGGCAAACGGGACTTCTTCCATTCGTGGTGTCGCGCCGGGCACAAACGTCATCATCGGGTGCAGGGAAGCGGTGTACGCGCCTTTGCGCTTCAGCGGAGAAAGGACATCACTGCTGAGCGCGCCGCTGGAATGGAATACGACCTTGCCCGACCATCTCGGTTTGTGCGCAAGCAGCTTTGCTGTTTCACCCAGCGCGTCGTCGGTATGGCAGATCCACAAAATGTCTGAGGTTGGCCCTGCATCGCTCAGGGATTGCGTGCGTGCTTCCAGCGCTCCAGCCAGCATGGCAGCGCGCCGCCGGGAAGAAGCCGTCTGGCGCGCGGCAACAAACTCAACTCGATATCCGGCTGCCTTGAGCGCAGGCCCCAGCGCCTGGGCCAGATTGCCCGCGCCGATCAGGGTGATAGTCGCTTTGCTCAAACGCCTGTGTGCCATTCCACGCGAGAATATCAGAAGACATAGCAGAACACCTTTTGAAACGCGGAGGAATGGAGGAAGCGGAGGAACTTTGAAGTCGGATTTCTGGAAAGGCCAATCTGTACTCAGTTCTTAGATGAGCAGCCAGATCGGATTCCCAATTCCTCCGTTGCCTCATCTCCGCTGTGTTCAAGGTTTTTGTTTTTTAGCGAATGAAGACTTTAATATTGTTGACATGCCTGCAAGCCGCAAAAAATCCAGCCCGCTGGTCCGCGTGGTTTCCTCCAAGACCGCTTTTCGCGGGCCAGTATTCAGTGTGATGACCGATGAAGTTGAAGAACCCGGCAATGTCCGCGCGCGGCGCGATGTGATCAGGCATTCGGGTTCCATCGTCGTACTGCCGCTGGATGATTCAGGACGCACGCCGCTGGTTTTGCTGGAGCGCCAATATCGTTACGCTGCAGGCAGACGCTTGTGGGAGCTGCCTGCAGGACGCGTTGATCCGGGTGAGAACCATCTTGCGGCCGCCAAGCGCGAACTGATTGAAGAGACCGGTTACACCGCTTCGCAGTGGCAGAAAGCGCTTTTCTTTTATGTGAGTCCAGGCTTTCTGGATGAGAGCATGACGGTTTATCTGGCCAGCGGACTCAAAAAGGGCATCGCACAGCCCGAAGAAGATGAACGCATAGCAGTGCGGTTTTTCCCGCTGCGGCAAGCCGTTAACATGGCGATTACGGGCAAAATCATTGACGCTAAGACCATTGCGTCGCTTTTTTGGCTGGAAAAAAAATTAACCAAAACTAAATAATCGAGCTTCTTTTTTAGATTTCACTTTATAAGAAGTTACACATTTAACGTGCAGGTGCAGGATGTCTTGTTTGCGCTAACCCGTTGTTTTCTGAGTACATAGACAGAGTTGACATCACTTGCGGATGAAGGCAAAATAAGCGCAAAGCCAAAGTATGGGTATAAGACGTAGAGAACGGGGAGAAGGTTAATCTCCGGTGTTTTACGTCCCTTCCCAAAAAGACTGGCAAACCCAGAGAAGAAACTGGTCCTCGGGCCACAATTCACCGTGTCCCCAGGGACAGCCCGGAGTAAGGAACGTGTCTCGAATTAAAGGTAAAGTGAAATGGTTCAATAACGCAAAGGGCTTCGGCTTTATCGGCCGGGATGACGGCCCTGATGTGTTCGTCCACTACAGTGCCATCCAGTCGGAGGGATACAAGAGCCTCCAGGAGGGCGATGATGTTGAATTCGAAATTGTTCAGGGACAGAAAGGTCCTCAAGCAGAAAGCGTAAGCAAACAAGCTACTACGCAAACTGCCTGATCGATCGTCCCAAACTGAACTAATTCGAGGGACCCGGTCGACCCCACTACCGGGTCTTTTTGTTTGCTGCTCGCTCCACGCCGCTCGAACCTTGTTCGCGTGGTTGCTCCCTCGTGTACCTAAAGCACGCCGCTCGTCGCCCATCAAGTCAGCCTGCCATCTTTGGCGACAATGATTCCTTCGTGCTAAATACAGGCCATTTAATCCAGTGCCACCTTTGAGTTACAAGCTCTTTTCTATGGAAGCAGAGTAGATGTGTCCCTAAACTCAACATCACTGCTTACCACTTGGCTGTTTACCGCCCTGAAAAGAGAGATTACAAACTTTGTCAAAAAAGACTGTGTGCTTGTGTGCTTTCATGGTGCTGCTGGCTGGGACATCTTTTGCCGGAGTCACCGTTCAATCTCCTTCCAATACCAGCGTCAGTTCGCCTGTCCATTTTGTTGCGACGGCATCTTCCACTCACCCCATTACCGCAATGCGGATTTACGTTGACGGAATCAGCGTTTTTCACAACACCAGCGGCAGCCTGGATACCTTGTTGACCATCGCCAAGGGCCAGCACAATACCGTGATTCAGGCCTGGGATTCCACCGGCGCAGTCTTCAAGCAGGCAATGGTCTTGACGGTCGGAAGTTCGTCTTCCCCAACGCCGACTCCCACGCCTTCGGCTTCACCAACTCCCACACCTTCGGCTTCGCCTACTCCGTCAACTTCTCCCACACCAGCTCCTTCAGGCGCAACCGTGAAAAGTGATATCGACCAGATGCCCGGCTGGGAAAACTGCACCGTCTGTGCCGGAGCAAATGCTTCCGGTCCTTCAGCCGTGTATTCCATGGCGGAAAACGTGCTCTCTCCCGCGCTCGATGGCAAATCAGCCCAGTTCAATCTCGGCGGCAGCACGTCGTACTCTGATGCGCTGTGGTGGAAACAGCTAGGCGGAAATAATGCCATCCAGAATTTCACCTATGACGTGAATTTCTACATCACCAATTCCACAGCGCCGCAGGCCCTGGAGTTTGACGTTAACCAGTCCAACAACGTCTATAAATTCATCTTCGGCACGCAATGCAACATCAAAGACGGCGCTCAATGGGACGTCTGGGGCAACGCTTCCGGCAACTGGATTCATACCGGAATTCCTTGCACTGCTCCCGCAGCCTTCACATGGCACCATCTCACCTGGCAACTCCAGCGCACAGCTACGCAGGTCATTTATGTGTCGTTGACCTATGACGGCGTAACGCACTACGTGAATCGCACGTATCCGGCGCGGCCTAACAATGTGAGCGAAATCAATGTGGCCTTCCAGATGGATGGAGACAATAAGCAGACTGCTTATTCCGCCTGGCTGGACAAAGTCTCCCTTACTTACTGGTGATCTCTCGCAGCAAATCTTTCCCAGGACCACAAGTGTCCCGGGCTTTTTATTTGCTGCCTGCGCGTGCGTTGTTCGATGACAGGCTTACTCGTACCCAATACTCTGGCTTTGGCGGAGGCGTAAATGCGGCCTTCGCCAGCTTGGGCCGCAGGCATGCGTCGCTGGCAGTTTCCGGTACCACCAGCATCTGCTGTACCGATCCACTCTTGCTTACCTGCAGGATCAGCAGCGTTGGCGCCGTCCCGCTGCCTGCCGCACTGCAATCCTTTACCGCGCGCATGTAACGGCTGGAAAACTCCTGTGCTATCACGCTGTCATATCGTTGGCCTTCCGTCGTAGCCACATTGGCAGCCACCGCTTTGTAAGCGTCCATGATCTTGCGGAAGGGAACCGCGGAATCCCTGGCCCACGTTTTTACCTTGTCGAAATATTCTTTCGTTCCCCACGTGCCCGGATCCCAGCGATCGCCAATTTGCGTCATTGTCTCGTCCGTTACCATGTAATCACCAAATCGCGCCGCCATCTGCGTCAACTGGTTCTGCCCTGCGGAAGTCACGCCGTACTGCGCCACCAATGCCTGATATCCCACCATCGCTCGTGACCATGAAAGATGCTGCAGAATGTTTCCCAGATCGCGGTCGCCAATCATCGACTGCGTGATCTGCCAGTAAAGAATGTCGCCGGCTTTTCCGCCCGCCTTATTGGCTGAATCCTCGGCAAACTTCTCTACGTCCCCTTCTTTTCCGCGCCATTTCGGCATCAAGCCGCGCGCCACTTCCTGGTAGCTGTAATAAAACTCCGGCTCGTACGCGCTGGCCCGTTGCAGCAGGGCTGCCAGATCTTCAGCTGCCCAGCCTTTCAGCCGTCCAATTTGCAGCATCACGTAATACCACTCAGGACACTTTCCTTCACCGCCCTGCAACTGCTTTTCCGCCAGGTTCAAGCGCTCCTGCATCAAGCGGCCGCCTTCCAGCGTGACTGAGGCTGCGTCGCCATTTCCGCGCGCCTGCCATGCATAGTTCAGATAGCCATAGCCCAGCGCCACTTTTGCCGTGATCGATTCAGGACGTTGCGCGACCCAGCGCTTCAAGCGGTCCAGTGTGTCAGCCCATTCTGCTTCCGTCGCCGGCGGCTTTACCTTGGGCGTTTCCACCGCGGAATAGAACGCATAAAGCTTCCAGCCGCCGCCGGGAAATCTTGTTCTGCCCAGGCGCTCAGCCGCAGCCACGCTATCCAGGACCAGAAAGTTCTCCTGTTCCATTTGCGTCCGCACGCGGGTGCCGAATGCGGCCTCATCTTTCTCCCCCAACAGGATGGTGATCGCATTCAAATCGGCCGTCGTCGGCAAGGTTCGCGGCTTTGCCGCTGTTTTGTCCGCCGGAGAGACCGTATCCTCGCCCTTCGACGCTCGAATTCTGCGTGCAACGTCGCCCAATGAATCCTGCGCGACCACCCGGACGCCGGGTACTGCCAAAATCGCTGCCAGCAACACATGTTGATAGAGAGACACTCTCCGCATGACTCAAGCATAGCCATCCAGGCCGGTGAAAGACAGTTACAGGAGTGCTAAGTCATTGACCGGAAAGGTCACTGCCGGATGATCATCACGTATCGTCAGAGCAGGCTGAGTGGTTCCACTTTGGCGTAAGTTTCAGCGCATTAAAGGCCCGGTTTCTCTGCGTCTCCGCGCCTCCGTGGTGAGATTTTGATTTTCAATTACCCAATTACCAAAATTACTCAATTACCCAATCTTCTTCGACCTCTCCCACGCTTTCGCATACTTCCAGCTCACATACGCTGCGTGGTTCATCAGCACCAGCAGGCCTTCGCGGCCGTCCAGAAAGCCGCCGCGAAAAAAATACGCCCAGATAAATCTCACCAGCGGACGCAAAACGATATTCACCACGCTGAACCCGACTTTCCGTTCCCGCGTCACCATGTCCGCACCCAGTGACGAATACCGGTTCGCATGCTCGATAAAACTTTCCAGCGTCGGATAGGCATGGTGAATCATGTCGCCCGTTACGTGGCCGAGTTGGCCCGACATCTTCATGTCTTCATGCACGTCGCGCAGTTCAAATGTCGCCGCCCCGCGCCGGATCAGCCGCAGCTTGGGATCAGGATAATAACCGCTTCGCTTGATCCACTTGCCGAAATAGAGGTTGCGGCGGTTCATCGTGTATCCGGCAAACTTCGGCGTGCCCTCGGCCAGCAGCACCTTGATGCTGGCCGCCAACTCCGGGCTGACTTCTTCGTCGGCGTCCAGTGAGAGAATCCAATCACACGTTGCCTTTTCCAGCGACGAGTTTTTCTGTCGCGCAAAGCCTTTCCATGGCTCCACAAACACCTTTGCCCCGAATTGCTGCGCCAGCGCCACGGTTGCGTCCGTGCTGCCTGAATCCACCACAATGATCTCGTCGGCAATGTCTTTTACGCTCTTCAGCGTGCGGCCGAGGTTCGCTTCTTCGTTGAGCGTGATAATGCAAACGGAAAGACTCATGCGCGGAAGGATAACAGGAGCCCAAAGCGCCGGTCACGCTCAGTTGCCATGCTGAAGCTGTGGCTCTTGTAGAATGGCACAGCGTTCCACAGCCATGAACTATCGAGAGCAGGAAGAATTCTTTTTAGGCAGCCGGATTTGGGGCGCTATAGTCTGCGCTGTATTTACCGCCATGGCCATTGCGATGCGCTTTGCTTTTGCGGGCCGGTGGCGTACCAGTCAAACAACCGTCTTTCTGCTTGCCGCCATCGCCGTCGCCGTTTTGATGTACTACACGCCGGACTATCTTCATCTCAGCGTGGTCCCTGAAAAAAAGCGCCGATGGGAGATCAATCTCCGGTGGCGCATCATCGCGGCCATTGTCTTGCTGGGCTTGCTGCTGGCCTCGTCCAATAGTGGCAGGTTTTTCACCTTGTTTGCCGGAGCATTGCTTGCCGGCCTGAATTGGATTGCGCTCAGGAAAATCCCTCCGCGAAATCTCCCCATATATTTTTGGATCACCGATCTCCTCCTGCTCTTCCTTTCCCTGGTGCGTGCGGACGCGGGCTCCGCGGCCCTCCTTCTGATCGTGCTGGCATCCGCAGCCCACATGGCGATTGTGAGAAGAGAAGACCGGCATGCTCTCTGGACGGGGATTGTCTTGCTTTCAGGACTCGTTGTGGTTTCGTTTGCCACCGGTCCTTTGGGACGCAACGCTTTTCTTTCCGGCTCGTTGCTGCTGTTGGTCGCGATTTTAGGGACCGTCTGGCTGGTGTACCGTGCCCGCCGGCAGCACGCAAAGAACATTGCTGCCGCCTTGGCGGAATTGGTCGCCTTTACCGGCTACTCGTCAGATCGCATTCGAGAGTTGTGGGCCACCAGCAATCAGCAGCTCGCCGCCAACTGGCAGCAGGCCAGGCCGTCGGACGACAATCCGCAGCAGATGGCGGAATGGTACCGGCAAAATTCGGAGCTTTATCTCTTTGCCATTTCCGCTTACAACCTGGAGTACAAGCGCATACGCTCCAACATGAAGGTCCTGCGGCTGGCGCGTGGGGCCACTCTTGATTACGGTGCGGGCAACGGAGAAATCCTGCTTGAGTTGGCGCGACGCGGCCAGCGCGCGGCTTATTATGATGTGGAAGGCGTTACGATGAAGTTTGCCCGCCAGCGTGCCGCGCGGCAGGGACTTGCTATCGACTTCTTCCATAGTAAAGACGCTCTGACCCAATACGCTCGCGAAAACGGCTTCGATACCGTCTTCTCCTTTGACGTTCTGGAGCATCTGCCCGATCTTCCCGGAGAACTCAGTTTTCTCTCTTCACTGCTGAACCCGGGCGGATTATTTGTCTTCGACGTTCCTGCCGGTTCCACCAGGTCCCATCCCATGCACCTAAACCACAACCTGAACGTGCTGGAATACATGCGCGCCAAAAACCTGGTGGACGAGCGCAACTTGATGCTGCGGCTGCCCTTTCGCAAAGAAGAAAAATTTGTCTTTCGCGCACCGGCAAAGACCGCTCAGCCTGCGCCCGTCTCGCAACCCCGCTAATCGCGAGCTTGTCATCTGCCGTCTTCGCCACTAAACTCGCCCAAGCACTTCTCCAAAAGAGAGTACCCTTGGCGCCGAATCCACAAGGCGACGCATTCCCGCTGACCCAGCACTCCGTGGTGGCGGCGGCACAGGGCCGCGATCCTGAACAACGAAGCCGCGCCATCGACGCCATCACCACCTCGTACTGGCGTCCTGCATACAAATACGTGCGGCTGCGCTGGCATGTTGAGCGTGAAGATGCCGAGGATTTTACCCAGGACTTTTTCTCCCGGCTGCTTGAGAAGGATTTTCTGGCTTCCTACGATCCCGCAAAAGGGAAGCTGCGCACCTTTCTTCGCACATGTATCGACCGCCTCTTCATGAACCAGCTACGCGACGCACACCGCCAGAAGCGCGGAGAAGCCGCGATCCACATCTCGCTGGACTTTGAAGAAGCCGAGCATGAATTGGCCGCTTCCACACAAACCGGCTCGGCGGAAGATTATTTTGAAAAAGAGTGGGTAAGGACCCTTTTTGCGCTGGCCGTGGAGCGGCTGCGCACGCAATGCCGGCAAGCAGGAAAGACCACCCAGTTCGCCGTATTCGAACGCTATGACCTGGGCGATGAAGATAATCGACCGTCTTACGCGGTCTTGGCGGAAGAGTTCCGCATTGCCGCGACCGATGTAACCAACTATCTGGCTTTTGCCCGTCGGGAGTTCCGCCGTTGCGTTCTAGCCCAGCTTCGTGACATGACCGGCAGTGACGAAGAGTTTCATCGCGAAGCCCGGTCGCTGCTGGGAGTCGCATCGAAATGAAGTTTCTCCCAGACCAGGTCGTCGTCCGCCTGCAAACCGGAATGCAGACTCCCGACCTTTCCGGCACGCGCTATCGCGCGCTTGAACTGCTTGGTCAGGGTGGCATGGGCGCAGTATGGCTGGTGCAGGATTCCATTTTGCAGCGTCCCGTGGCACTCAAAATCCTCACCGCTGAAAACAGCTCGGCTGATCTAGCCGCGCGGCTCATGCAGGAAGCCGTGGTGCTCGCTCGGCTGGAGCATCCCGGCATTGTTCCTGTGCATGACGCAGGCACCCTGCCGGACGGACGCACCTTCTACTGCATGAAACTTGTAGAGGGCAAGACGCTCGATCATTACGTCCTCAAACTGCCTCTGCGTGAAAGGCTGCGCCTGTTCCAGCGCATCGCTGAGCCGCTGGCATTCGCCCATTCCCGCGGCATCATCCATCGTGACCTCAAGCCTTCCAATGTCATGGTCGGCTCCTTCGGCGAAGTGCTGATTATGGACTGGGGATTGGCCAAGGTCTTGAATGTAACCGGCGCGCCGTCGGCGCAGGTCCCCGGCGCCGTCGAAGAGTCCTCGCTGACGAAACAAGTTTCAGAGCAAGTCATGGATGCTTTTGGAGGGTTTTCACCGGCGAAACAAGTGTCAGGGCACGAGTTTACTCGTGCCGTAAAACCTGGGGCTTCAGCCCCTGAAAATGCCACCGCGCATGGCACCATTCTCGGCACACCCGGATACATGGCCCCGGAACAGGAACGCGGCGACGTGAATCTGATCGACCAGCGCACAGACGTTTTTGCCCTCGGTTCAATCCTGCAATATTTATTGCAGGAACCGCCCGGCTCGCAGCAGAGCGACTCGTATTCGCGCCCGTTGCGCGCGATTTGCGCCAAATCCATGTCCGCTGAAATGTCTGACCGCTATCGTACCGTCCAGGAGCTGGCCGCTGATGTAGGCAGATATCTTGACGGCATGCCGGTCAGCGCCTACCGCGAAAATATTTTCGAGCGCACCGCTCGTCTGGTAAGCCGAAACCGTGTGGCAGTAGTCCTGGTGCTCGCATATCTCTTCATGCGGCTGTTATTTATTCTTTTTTCGCGGCATTGATTTATGACCTAAAGGTTCCTGCAAAAGCGGGTAATACGTTGGTAGAGACATCATCTCAAAGGAGTGAGCAAACATGAGCAACAAGATTGTGCTGGGTCTGGTGTTGGGCGGCGTCTTAGGCATTCTGGACGGCCTTACGGCATGGTTCACTCCGGCGGTGCGCGCCGGGATCGTCGGCATTGTTTTTGGGTCGATGTTCAAGGGACTTATCGCGGGCGTGCTTATCGGAGTCTTTGCCCGGAAAGTCCATTCGCTTGCGCTGGGCATTGTGTTTGGTCTGGCCGTTGGCGCGTTTCTGGCGTGGATCATCGCATTCATGCAGCACGGCTATTATTTCCAGATCATGCTTCCCGGCGCCATGGTTGGCTTGATCGTGGGTTACGCCACGCAGAAGTATGGCGCTTCAGGCCAGTTGCAGAGAGCATAACCGCAAGCACGCAATCAATTGTTTACTCACGCCGCAGTGCCACCGTGGCGCACGCGAAAGCTTCGTGTATTTACGTTCATTCATCCAAAATACCTAAAGGAGGCCATCATGCCACGTGTTATTCATTTTGAATTTGCCGCAGATAATCCTGAGCGGGCAGCAAAGTTTTATCGCGAGGTTTTCGGCTGGGAATCCTCCCAGTGGGGCGGTCCCATGGACTATTGGCTGGTCAAAACCGGTTCTGACGGCCCGGGGATTGATGGTGGCATTCTTCGTTACCAGGACAAGATGCCGCGCACCATCAACAGCGTAGAAGTGAATTCGGTCGATGAGTACATGGAGAAAGCCACGCGCAATGGCGGTAAGGTGGCCAAGCCCAAAATGTCGATTCCTGGCGTCGGATACCAGGCATATTTCCTGGATACTGAAGGGAATGTCGTCGGAGTGTTTCAACCGGATCCAGCAGCGAAGTAAGTTGCGGAACGATTTCGGCGGCTATCGCTGTTTGACCAATACATCCGACAGCAGCCGCGCCTTCAGCGCAAGCGTATGCGCGCGCGCCGGATCGTTTTCTGTAGTGGCAGTGCGGCTTTGTCTGATGAATTCTCTGCTCTGCGCCCGCATGGCTTCTTCATCTTTCGATAGCGTCCGTGTGATTGCGTTCAGGTTTGCTTCTGCGCTCTGCAGAAGCTGGTCGGTTGAAGCCTGGTCGTTTCCGCCGTTAGATGGGGTTGGGCCGGGAGAAATCGGCTGCGGTGTGGGCACGGGTTCTGCTGGAATGATTTTCTTCGGCGGATTGTTGTGCGCGACCTCGGACTTATCACCGGACTTCTTCGCTGCCGTATGGTGCGTATGTTTGGACTTGGTCTTTTCCGTTGTTTTAGGCTGCTCTGCCGGCGTTGCTGAAGGTTGCGCCTCCTGCGGCTGCTGCTCTGCCGGTTGCGCCTCTGTGGCGGCGGGGGTAGGCGTAGCCTGCGGCGTTGCCGTTGGAGGCGGCTGCTGCGGCATGACGAGTACCGGCTTTTTATGCTCGCAACCTGCTGTAATCAGCGCGAGCAATAGAACGCCGGCGACTGCCGGATTTAGACGAAGTGTTTTCATGCCTTGCTGACTGAATCCTCTTTTGCTAGTGCGGGCACATCTCCATTGGCAGCGGCCTCTGCCAGCGGGAAGCGCAGGAAAAACGTGGTTCCATGATCGATGATCGAAGTAAATTCCACCGATCCATGGTGCATCTGCACCACGCGGTAAGCCATGGCCAGGCCAATCCCGCTTCCGCCCGTCTTTGTAGTGAAGTATAGATTAAAAATCTTGTCGCGGATATTCTCCGGAATGCCTGCTCCCTGGTCGCGAACACTGATCAGAGCGCTATCGCCATCGCGTTTCACCGTCAGGCGCAGAGTGCCGCCTTCCGGCATGGCTTGCACGCCGTTGAGTACGATGTTCAATAGCGCCTGCTTGACTAGGTCGGCATCAATGCGCACAGGCAGAGTCTCCGGCGCGACCTCGCGTTCTATCAGCACCTGGTGCTTTTCCGCCGCCGGCGAAGCCAGGCTCACAACGTCTTCCACCAGCCTGCGCATGTCCAGATCATTCAGGCGCAGCTCCACCGGACGTGTAAAGTCCACCAGCGTTTGCACCACGCGGTCCAGCCGCTGGATTTCACTGCTGATCACGTCCACGTGGCGGCGCGTGTCCGGATCAATTTCCTTCATTTTCTGCCGAAGCACTTCCAGGTGAACCACAATCGCATTAATGGGATTTTTCACTTCATGCGCCACTCCCGAAGTCAGCCTGCCGATTGCGGATAGCCGCCGTGAAAGCTCAATCTCATTCTCAATGCGATGGACGGATTCGGCATCGCGCAGCGTGAGCAGTGCGCCAATGCGTTCGCCGTGTTCCTCAATGAAGTCGAGCGAAATCTGTATATGTCGTCCCTGGGCATCTTCTATTTCTTCCTGGCCTACGGCCTCGCGTGAGGCAAATGCGTCCAGAACTTTTCTGCCCAGAATCGATTCGCGCGAGAAAATCTCTTCCGGCTGGCGTCCCAGCATCTCTCCGCGCGCCTTGCCGATAAACCGCTCTGTCGAGGCGCTCACCAGCACTGCGTTGGAATCACTGGTAAACAGCATCACGCCGTCCTGAAGGTTGGCCATCATCTGGTCCAGGTTTTCCTTCAGGGCAGAGAAGACCTCTTTCACGTCGCGCATCTGGCGGCCCAGTCGTTCGATCTTGGTGGAGACAGTGCCATATTCGTCGGAACGCTTTTGCGGCGTCGCCACCAGATCAGCTTTGCCGGAACTGATTAAATCCAGCCGTCGGCTGATGGCTGCTAGCGGTTGCAGTGCCAGGTTGGAAAGTACGGCGGCCAGAATCATGCTGAGCAGGATGGCCGTGCCGGAAAAAATCAGCGCGCGGCGAATCTGCGGCTGGATCTCCTGCTTCAGAAATGCGGTATAAACGCCGACCCGCACTTCGCCAAACGGTTTGCCCGTAGCGGTATGGACCAGCGGCAGGCGAACGTCATACGCCCGCGCTGGACCATAAATCAGCTTGAGTTGCTGCCGGATGCCGCTCTGCAATACCGTGCGGAAATCCTCGCGCGCCGGAATAATCGTTCCCTGTAGTGCCGGATTGGTGTGCAGCATCGCCAGACCATCGGCGTCAACAATACTTACATCAAGAATATTGGGTGAATCGCCAGTCACCGACTCCAGCAGAGCGGCGATGCCTGTATCGGATTGCAGCAACTCCTGTACTGCTGCTTCAACCTGTTTGGGATCGTTCAGGTCAACTTTGGAACTGCTCAGGTCCACACCCATCGCCGGTTTTGCGACGGCGAAGACATGCAGTTTAATCACATCTGCTACCTGGTAAACCTCGTCGATACGCTGATGGACAACTTCCGATATGTAAAGAGTCGCAAGAGTGGCCACAATCGCTACCACCATTGCGGTGATCGCGAAAACCAGTTTGGTTTTCAGGCTCAAGGCAGGCATTAATTCACTTCTTAGCACGCAACTTGCTGTGTTTCATTTGTCATCTTCAGCTATCGTCACGGCAAATGCAAAGGTCTTTTAGTTCGCGCCCTCGCTGGCTACGGCGGAAGCGCTTCCATACTCCTTCAGTTTATTGTGCAGGGTTTTCAGGCTGATTCCCAGGACCTCCGCGGCGCGGGTTTTATTGTTATTGTTCGCTGCCAACGTTTTCAGGATCAACATTTTCTCCGCTTCGCCCACAGTAGTCCCTACTTCCAGCCGGATGCCCTCGCCGTCACTGGCGGGAACGCGCACCCCCATAGTGCCGAAGTTCGGTGGAAGATGCCGTTGATCCAGCAGAGAGCCGTCACAAACGATCACACCGCGTTCCATGGTATTGCGCAGTTCACGCACATTGCCCGGCCAGTTATGGCTCTGGAACATTTGCAGAACGTGGTCTGCCACTCCTGCCACTTTGCGGCCATGCTTGGCGTTCATGTCGGCAAGCAGTGCGTCCACCAGTTGCGGTATGTCTTCTTTGTGGTCACGCAACGGGGGCAGATGGATATTGAAAACGTTGAGTCGATAGTAAAGGTCGCCGCGCAACTCGCCCTTGGCGACAGCCTCTTCAGGAACTTTATTGGTGGCCGCCAGCACTCGCACGTCGACAGGCGTTTCTACCTTGCTGCCCAGCCGGCGAAGCTTGTGATCTTCCAGCACGCGCAGCAGCTTAGCTTGTGTCGGCGCAGGCATTTCGCCAATTTCGTCCAGTAGCAGCGTGCCTTCTTCAGCCAGTTCAAAACAACCGGCACGGCGTTCCATGGCGCCGGTAAATGCGCCTTTCTCATGGCCAAAAATTTCGCTTTCAATCAGCGTTTCCGGAATGGCGGAACAGTTGATCGCAACAAATGGTTTGTTCTTGCGCGGGCTCAAATCATGAATCGTGCGCGCGACCATCTCTTTGCCGGTGCCGCTTTCTCCTGTTATCAGCACGGACGCCGTGCTGGGCGCAACCATTTCAATCAGGTGAAAAATCTCCTGCATCGCGCGAGACGACCCGACCATCTGGCCAAAAACGCCGGTATCGCGCAGCTTCTTTTTCGTGACTTCCAGCTCTACCGTGGTTCCACGCTGGCGGGAGGCATTCTGCAAAATCTGCCGCAGACGCGTTGGGTCCACCGGCTTCTGGATAAAGTCGTAAGCGCCCGCCTTCATGGCATCGACTGCGACATCAATGCTGCCCTGGGCCGTCAGCAATACCACAGCGATTTGCTGCGGCTGGTCAGCAAGACGCTGCAACAATTCCATGCCGTCCATCCGCGGCATCTTGAAGTCGGTGACAACAATGCCGGGGGACCATGTGGCTACCTTTTCAAGCCCTTCTAAACCGTCTTTGGCGGTGTCGGTTCGATAGCCCCATGCGGAGACCAACTCAGCCAACCCTGAGCGTTCGTTTTCTTCATCTTCCACAATCAGGACTTTTTCTTGTGTGCTCAAACGCTTCCCCTTGTTAGAGATTATCACTGGCCCCGGCAGCAACTCTGGCTTAGATGACAAACCGTGTAAAAAAGTCTATCAGGCATCTAACCCTTTGACCCAATTGAACTTAAAATCCAGAGTAGACGCTTTTCAGGTCTTTTGCATCTTACGTAGTGATATCGGAATCTGTTGTTCGCGACCGGATTCCCAAAGCAAAGTCTTTCAGGCCCGATGTTTGAGTTTAGCTAATCCAATTTCAGGGATTTTCAACTTTTAGACCAAGAGAGGATTAAAGATTGAACATGAAGATATTTTGTATAGCCGCTATCGTGGCAGGCTTAGTCGCGACGGGCGCTACTGCGCAGACCTCGGCAGGCGGTTCGGGATCCGGAGGCGCTTCAGTTACGCCCGGTCAGGCAAGCGCTGGAGCCAATACCAGCCAGAGTGCACAAACTCCAGCCGCATCGACCGGTGTGAATGGATCGGCAGACGCTCAGGCGTCGCACTCGAACGCGCAATCGTCGCCGTCAAAAGAGAACAAGAAAAATGACAAAGGTTCTGCCGCTGCCGGCAGCAACAGCGCAGCTGGAGTGAACGGTGCTTCCGGAGCGCTGGCCAGCGGGACCACGTTGCAGGCGGAACTCACAAAGCCCATCGACGCTAAAAAAGCAAAGCAGGGTGACGAAGTCACGGCCAAGGTGACGCAGGACGTAAAGAGCTCCGGCCAGGTGGTATTGCATAAAGGAACCAAACTCGTGGGGCACGTAACCGAAGCCCAAGCCAAGACAAAAGACAATAACGAATCCAAACTGGGCATCGCTTTTGATAAAGCGGTCTTAAAGGGGGGAGAGGAGATGGCGCTTACCGGCGTCATTCAGGCCCTGGCCGCTCCGGTGCAAGGCTCGCTTGCTGCCAGCGGCGATGAGGCCGGTAATCTTGGATCTGGAATGGGCAGTGGCAGCGGCAGCGGAATGGGCGGCGGACGCACCGGCGGAGGCATTGCTCCCCTGGGCGGAGGAGGCAATCCAGTCAACTCAACGCTTGGCTCTGCCACCAATACAAATACAGTCAATAACACTGCCGGATCAGTGACGAACTCAGCCACTGGCGCAGTGAACGGATCGGTGAATCAGGCGACCGGCGTTGCAGCAAATGGAGCAATCAATTCCGCAACCCGCGGCGTAGTTGGAATGCAGGGAGTAGCTCTAAACACAGCGGCTACAGGCAGCGCTCAAGGCTCAGTAGTGAGTTCTGCCACTAAAAATGTGAAGTTAGATACCGGAACGCAAATGATTTTGCAGGTAGCCGGTTCTGCAGTCGCCCACTAACTTCCGCCCGCTCTTTCAGCGGTCAAGTTTCAAACTTGGCCGCTGTTTCTTTTGCCGATAAGGAACAAACTCCAGAGTTGCCGCCTGCATTGTCATCTAACTCCAACGTATGATGAAGTCATAAATCCACAGACTGCGGCATTTTCTGCAACCCGGTGTTGAGATTCTTCCATCTGTTTACTTGGTGGACTTTGTGGGAAGTTAGTTGCACAATGGTGGCTAGCGTAATGAGCTTCCGGTGCTTCGTCCCCCCTTCGAGGTGCAGCATGAAGAGCTACTGGATCGCAGCCGCGGCTTTTTTGGTGAGCGCGTGGCCTGGTTCGCAAGCGATTTTCGCGCAACAAACTTCAGCAGACAGCAACCCTGTCCAGCAAGCTCAATCTTCTTCGTCTTCCGCCAGTTTAAAGAATTCGGTAGAAGCATCCATTACTGCTAAACCCGCTCACGCACCGGCATCCACCACCGAGACCACTCCTGCAGCGGAGCCTCCCAAGCCTAAAGGCTCATACATGCTTGTGGAACTGAGCAAGGGACTTAAAGCCAGGAAACTCAAGGTAGGGGACAAGGTGAAGGCGGAAGTTTCGCAGGATGTTGTCGCTCATGGCAAGGTGATCATCCCGGTTGAAACCAAGCTGGTTGGCCACGTGACGGAAGTAAACCCCAGAGACAGTGCACATCCCGAATCGCGCCTGGGAATCGTTTTTGATCGCATCTTGTTGAAGCACTTCCGTGATATCGATTTTGAGGCCGTGGTGCAGGCCGTAGCCCAGCCGATGATCAGAAAATCCCGTGTCGATGAACCCTCGCAGATGCTGCCGCCTTCGATGGTTGGAGTGTCACGAGATGCGCCGGCCGCCGCCCCCAGCGGACGTGGGACAACTTCGAGCCGCACTTCGGGTGGGCTTGGTGGTGGCGCAGCCAGCGCATCGATGACCACATTCCAAACTCCCCTCACTGTAAAGCAATCCCCCTCCACGCATGTAGACAGCTCAGGGGCACTTCTGGAAACAGCGGCAAATGGTAAGGCAATCAGTGTTGGCATGCCGCAAGGCGTTTTTGGATTGAAAGGTTTGAGCCTGAGCACCGCGCCGGGCGCCAGTACTCCGGGGCCGGTGATCGTATCGAATTCAGAGGACGTGAAACTCGATTCCGGCACACAGATTCTCCTGCACGTCTTAAAAGTGGAAATCCCGACCAACGTGAAGCCGCAAAAGAAGCCGGCAAGCTAGGCCAATTTTTTTCGGCGCGCGACAAGGCTCCTTCCTCGCGCGCCGATTTGTTTTCGCCGACGATCCTCCGCATGAATCCTCCAAATTATCTGTTACTTCTTAAATCCATTGCCCTTCGGTAACTTGTTAGAGCAAAATCGTCATGTCAATCTCAGTACTTCCAATTCAGGGGAAAAGACTGTCCAAATTCATGCGTCTGGCGACCATTTCGGCTCTGGTGATCACCTTGTGGATGTATGCAGCCCTTGCGGCGGAACAACCGTGGCAGCCCGTTGGCCCTGATGGAGGCAACGTTCGCAGCCTGGCAATCGATCCCAAAAATCCCGACCGCATCTTTCTCGGCACCAGCGCCGGCAATCTTTATCTCTCCACGGATAAAGGAGCGAGTTGGTCGCGTTTTGCGCGACCCGGCAACTCCACGGAGATGGTGCTTGATCACATCGTCATTGATCCCACAGACTCAAGGAATATTTTTGCCGCCGGATGGAATGCGCAGCTACCCAACAGTGATGGCGATCTCTACCGCAGCCATGACGCGGGAAAGACATGGGAAATCGTGGCTGATCTGCACGGAAAATCCCTGCGCGCGCTGAGCATGGCAGCTTCCGATCCAAAGATTCTTGTTGTGGGCGCACTGGACGGAATCTACCGCAGCCGCAATGGCGGCCGCGATTTTGAAAGAATCTCTCCGGCCAATCATGCGGAAATCAAGAATATTGAATCCATTGCCATTGATCCGGTGAATTCCGATGTTATCTATGCCGGCACCTGGCACCTGCCCTGGAAAACTGAAGACGGCGGCAAGACGTGGCATAACATCAAGAAGGGCGTGATTGACGACTCTGACGTTTTTTCCATTGTGATTGATCGCGCACAGCCCGCAAATATTTTTATCAGCGCGTGCTCCGGAATTTATCGCAGCGATTCAGCAGGAGAACTTTTCCGCAAAATCCAGGGCATTCCTTATTCCGCGCGACGTACGCGCATGCTGCAAATGGATCCCACGGACCACAATGTTGTTTACGCGGGAACCACTGAGGGCCTATGGAAGACCACGGACGCGGGCGGGACCTGGAAACACATGACCGGCTCCAACATTGTGATTAATGATGTGCTGATCGATCCCCGGCAGCCCTCACGCGTGCTGCTGGCCACCGATCGCAGCGGCGTGCTGGCCAGCGACGATGGCGGCGCGACATTTACGGCATCCAATCACGGCTTTACTCATCGGCAGGCGGCGGCATTGTTGGTGGACCGCAGCAACAGCAATGTCCTGTATGCCGGAGTTCTGAATGACAAAGAGTTTGGCGGCGTGTTTGTTTCCCGCGACGCGGGACAAACCTGGAAGCAGAACAGTGATGGGCTGGATAGCCGCGATGTTTTTGTTCTTCGGCAGGCCGCAGACAACACACTGGTCGCGGGTACAGATCATGGCATCTTTGCGCTTCCGCCCAATGCTCCTCGCTGGATAGTGCGCGATCTGCCTCTGGCCAAGCCGCAGACCGCAGTGCTTAAAAAAACCTCAGCTCGCACGACGTTGCCAGCAGAGCTTGCTCCTAGGATTACCGTTCTGGAGTTGGGCGCCGATAAGTGGTTTGCCGCAACATCCAACGCGCTTTTTGTCAGCTCGGATTCCGGCACGATATGGCGAGCGGAATCGTTGCCCGGCATTGGCGTTCCGGTGAGCATCAGCGTGGCGGGGAAAGTAGTGGCGATTGCCAGCCGCAACAGCGTAGCCGTCTCCGTGAGTGGAGGTGAAAGCTGGTTGCCGACGAAAACGCTGGATGCTGATTTTTCCATCAACTCCGTTGCCGTGGACAACAGCGGCGACGTCTGGCTCGCGGCGCGAACTGGACTTTTCCGCAGCACGGACGCAGGTGATTCCTGGAAAAAGATTTCGTCGCTTCGCCTTGCCGATATACAAACGATCCACTTTGACAATGAAAATCATCGCGTGCTGGTGACGAGCGGACTGTCCATCAACATCTTTGAATCGGCTGACAATGGCCGGAACTGGAATGCCATAACTACGGGATGGCGCATCAGAAATTTGCGTGTGGCCCATGGCCGCTTAATCGGAACCACGGCTTTTGACGGTGTGGTGGTCCAGCCTGAAGTTACCGCTGCGGCAGAGAATGTCTCCGGAAGCGGTGCTCGCTAGTCGCCCGACAGCAAGAAACAGGTACTCTGCCAGCGGTAAAAAGTACACAGTTTTAAAAATAATCACCCTATAAACCTAAGAAAATAAAGCCGCATTTTTGGCATGTGCCGTGCATTTACCTTGGTGGCGGTGCCCCCCACACTGCCGGGGGTACGGGTATGAAAAGAAACCTATTCTTTCTGATTTTGCTGGTCATGGCAGGACTGGCAGCCGGCTGCGGTGTGGGCGCGCAGCCACCCACGGTTGCCACTGACACGTCGGCAACGCCTCCGCAGCAGCTGCCTTTTGTTGAAGGCAAGGCGCTCGTGGTCCCGGCAAACACAGCTATCTACGTCCGGCTGCAGCAATCCATTTCCAGCGCGACAGCGCAATCCGGACAGAACTTTTCCGCCGAACTCGACGAACCTCTGGTGGTGGAAGGTCAAACTCTGGCGCCAAAAGGCGCGCCCATCACAGGGAAGATAGTGGCCGCGCGTGAGTCCGGACACCTGCATAACGCGGGCTACCTGCGCATCACGCTTTCTTCCATCACGCTGAATGGCAAGACTGTGCCGTTGCAGACCAACAGCGTGTTTGTGAGCGGTGGAAGTTATAAGAAACGCAACCTCGCCTTTATTGGCGGCGGAGCCGGCGGTGGCGCGCTGCTGGGCGCATTAATAGGCGGCGGCAAGGGCGCAGCCATCGGATCAACCGTGGGCGCGACTGGAGGCACCACGGCTGCTTACGCCACAGGGAAAAAAGAAGTTGGATTCATTGCCGAACGTCGTCTCGGTTTTCGGCTGACCCAGCCGTTCAACGCCAGCTAAATAATTTTTTGATTGGTTAAAAGTTAAAGGGGCCGCTATCGGCTCCTTTTTGTTAGGAATGATATGCCAGGATCGCAGCGGCAATTCAGCTAAAGCTTTACGCCCAGTTGCCAGAATAAAAAGCTCCAAACGTCCACTGCATCGTCCACCAGTTTTACAATCGGCTTGCCGACTCCGTGACCGGCCTTGGCATCCACGCGCAGCAGGATTGGCCGCTCAGGACCATTTGCGGCTTCAGCCTGAAGCAGCGCCGCCATCTTTACCGCGTGCATGGGATCGACGCGGGTATCGCTTTCCGCCGTCATAAATAAAACTGCCGGATACTTCGTACCTGCTTTGATATGGTGATAAGGCGAGTAGGCGCGCAGATACTCGAATTGTTGAGGATCGTCCGACGATCCATATTCTGGAATCCACAGCTTGGCAATCTGAAAATTCTGGTAGCGCAACATGTCCAGCAGCGGAACCTGGCACACCACGGCGCGGAACAGATCTGGCCGCTGCGTAAGCGCCGCGCCCATCAGCAGGCCGCCATTGCTGCCGCCCTGGATGGCCAGATGTTCTGCGTCAGTATATTTTTCCGCGATCAGATATTCCGCTGCCGCGATAAAGTCGTCAAAAATGTTTTGTTTTTTCTCCAGCATGCCGCTGCGATGCCAGTCTTCGCCAAACTCATTCCCGCCGCGCAGCTGCGCGTCAACATACACGCCGCCCTGCTCCAGCAGCAGCAACATCACATTGCGATTGAAAAATGGCGTCCGGCCGACATTGAAACCGCCATAGCCGGAGAGCAGCGTAGGATTGCGGCCATTCTTTACCAGGCCTTTTTTACTCACCACGAACATCGGCACGCGCGTTCCATCTTTGGAGTTGAACCAAAGCTGCTCCACCTGATAGCGACCGGGATCGATGCCGGACTCCACGCACGCCCACTCCGTGGCTTGGCCGCTGAGACTGACTTCAAACACCGTGGGCGGGATTGCGTAAGAAACGAAGCCGAAAAAGCCTGAATCGCTATTCCAGTTGCCACCCAGGTCAAAGATGCTGCCCCGCGTAGGCATTGCCACCTCTGCCAGCGGCTTGCCTTCGAGATCGAGCAGGCGGAGCTGAGAACTGGCATTTCTGATGGAATGCACAAAAAGTTTTCTGGCGATAATAGCAGCGCGGCCTTCAATCACCGAATCGCTTTCCGGGATAATTTCTTTCCAGTTTCCACGTTCAGGCGCGGCGCACGCCGCCTTGAACACGCGAAACCGCGGCGCACCTTCATTGCTGGTGACATAGAGCTGGCCATCCAGTATTTCACCGTGATAAAGAAAGTTTCCTCCGGTGGTGATGCGCTGAAACCGGCCCTGCGGACCAGCTGAGTTTCCTAAGGAAAGGTCTTTGAGGTAAAGCTCCGTTTTGGTCCAGCCTTCGCTCACATCCACCAGCAGCCAGAGGCCGTCATTGGAAAGGGAGACGTTGGGCCAGTGCTGCGGAGCCAGCTCGATGCCATCGGACGGAAAGATCAAAGTATCTTGCGTTCTGTCTGCGTTGCCGGATGAGCTAAGCTGGTGGAAGAAGACGCGCCGGTTGTACATCTCCTCACCAGCGGGGACGTCACCGGGGCGCGGATAACGCGTGTAATAGAAGCCCGAACTGTCCGGCAGCCACGCGACGCTGGCAGCGCGGGTACGTTCAATTTTTTCAGGCAGCAGCCTGCCACTCGCTGCTTCAATCACTTGCAGCGTGCTCAACTCTGATCCGTTGGGCGAAGTTCCGAACGCGACATAGTTACCGTCCTCAGAGGGATACCACCAGTCAAGTGCGATGGTGCCATCCGGCGCTAGAGCATTAACGTCAATCAAAGGTCGCTCTTCACCTTGTCGCCCTTCGCGCACATAGACCACCGCCTGGTTTTGCCAACCGTCACGACGTTCATAAAAATAATTTTTGCCGCCGATGCGCGGGGAGGCTACGCGCCCAATCGTCAAAAGCTGCTGCACGCGATGCCGCAACTCGTCCCGCCCGGGGATGTTTTCCAGCATAGTGCGCGTGTACGCATTTTGTGCCGCAACAAATTGTTGTGTCTCCGGTGCGGCGGAATCTTCAAGCCAGCGATAAGGGTCGGCGATTTGTTGACCATGGTATTCGTCGATAATCGGGGTTGTCCTTGCTCTGGGTGGTGCGGATGAGTTTAAAAGCGGAGATTTGGATTGGTCATTCATTTATATGAGACGTTAGTGAAATCGTTCCAGCGGACTGCTTTTAGTGCGCGAATTGATCATTCGTGCATCCGTTCTTTATCTTAATCACTTGCGTGAGTTTGGGGCAGCGGTCTCCGAGAAAGATGAGAGTTTCCAGGTACCTGTGACGCCATTTCATGATTGCTAAACGCTCCAAATGCATGCTATTTTTAAGAAGACAATTCAAGCGGCCGACCACCTCTCTGGCGGCCTGTTTGCCCACTCCTCAGTAGCTCAATGGCAGAGCATTCGGCTGTTAACCGAAGGGTTGTAGGTTCGAGTCCTACCTGAGGAGCCATAAAATCAATAACTTAGAGCCACCTCAGAAATCGACTTCGCCGAACTTCGCCGAATTGCATTCAGACCTTTCAGATTTCTCCCCTTCAGGCCCAGACTTTTGTCCGACATCTTCCAGTCGCCGAGCACCGCCGACGTGCGCGAGTTCACGGCG
>DATBVH010000316.1:0-3074 GCA_036515395.1 Candidatus Angelobacter sp. | reverse complement strand
AGCCGGCTTCTGCCAGCGTTACATTTTTGAGAATGTATTCTGACGATATGGACTTCACTAGAATCTCCTGCGAACTCATCGGCTGCTTGTCAATGGAATAAGAATCCTTGACCGAATAACCTATTCCGCTAAAGGCGGGATAGATTCCGTAATTGCTCTGCAACCAATCAGCCAGCTTCTGATTATTGTTGTCATCATAGAGCTTGGCCGCGTAGTTGAAGGTTTGGGCGAGTGAGGAAGGAACTTTCGTTGCCGGCGGATCGCTAAAGGCCCTGGCAAAGCACGCTATCTGCGTGGCTGGGTCGGTGGGTTTGGCATCACAAGCGCCGGGAGCTAAAGGGACATCGCGCTGAACAGCCAGAAAAACGTTTGGCCACGTCGCGAGCACCGCGTCAACGGCTTCCGGATGCGGTGGGCGGCAGCGCATGGCCACCAGAACTTCCTTGTCCTTGTCCATAAGCCCCGAATAATAGGGCATCTGGGCCAGTTTGAGCGGCGGAGAGTAGAGAGCGGTAGCCGTGGTGAAGGCCCGCAATGCTCCAGGAGTGGAAAGCTTTGTAATCTGTGTAATAACTGTGCCTTTCCGGGGAAAGATCAAGCGCAAGTAATCGCCCGGCAGAGACTCGCGTACTGAGCCGGAAACCACAACCGGAGCCGGAGGTGGCACTTGAATGGAATTCGGCGTCGCAGCATGATGATGAGCCGCGCAGCCAGTAGCGAAAACTACATAGCTGCAGATAAGAAAAAATGCACAGCGCATAAGAGCCCCCCAAAGTTCCTACCGAGAAGAAAGAACGGTAACGTCACTGAAAACTCTTTGCAATGATGTTTGCCCGCATTAGGGCAGTCAACTAAAAAGGGACAAGACTCAGCCTTTACACTATTTATTGGAGCGGTGGTTAGAAAGGGATGCGGGAGGGACAAAATGGTCCTGGCAGCCATTTACTTCTCTTTCCTAACCATTTATTTTTGCTTGCAGACATGCTCAAGCCTCTCGACCCGCAAACCAAAAAGCAGCTTGCCGCTCGCGTGAAGTATTACAAAGAGATGGGCATTCATGATTTCTATCGCCAGCCGATGGAGCCGGGGGTTGAACTGGCGTTGCAGCCGGTGGCTGAGGCTGCTCCCATAAAGTCACAAACTCCGCCATCGTTGCCGCCGGTGATCGGCGACAAGCCTTCCGCGTTGAAACTGATTCGTGAAGACATTGGGGAGTGCACGCGTTGTCGCCTGCACAAAGGCCGCACGAACCTGGTGTTCGGGGTGGGCAATGTGAATGCCGACCTGATGTTTGTGGGCGAAGGACCGGGCGCGGATGAAGACGCGAAGGGCGAGCCGTTTGTGGGGCGCGCGGGACAGCTTTTGAACAACATGATCTCCGCCATGGGGATCAAGCGCGAGGACGTTTACATCGCTAATGTGGTGAAGTGCCGGCCGCCCAGCAATCGGACGCCGGAAAAAGATGAGTGCGATACGTGCTCGCCCTTCCTGATGCGGCAGATTGATGTGATTAAACCGAAAGTCATTGTGGCGCTGGGCGCGGTTGCGGCCAAGAACCTGCTGGCAGTGAATGATTCCATGGCCAACCTGCGCGGGCGCTGGTATGACTTTAGAGATTCCAAGCTACTGGTGACGTACCATCCGGCGTACCTGCTGCGGGATCCACGGCAGAAGAAGGAAGCGTGGAAAGATTTGCAGATGGCGATGAAGTTTCTGGGGATGACTCCACCTGCGGCAAAGAGCACGCCTGAATAATCTCAGCGACTACATCGCGACTCTGCTCGGTGTTGTCAGCCAGCACGGACGCTCAGTTCTTCCCGTACAATCTTTTCTTAGCTCATGCCCACTTTTTGCGACGTAGCATTGCCGGTCCCGCTGGACATGGCATTTACCTACAAAATTGCCGAGCAGCAGCCGGTGGTGGGTGGACGTGTGCTCGTGCCGTTTCGCAACCAGCGTATCTCTGGCGTGGTGACGGCGCTGCACGATCGCGCGCCTTCCATGCAGGCCAAGACCGTGATCCAGGTGCTGGACACCGAGCCGGTGCTGGATGAAGGGCTGATGAAGCTGGGGCAATGGATCGCGCAATATTACCTGGCTCCGATCGGCGATGTGTTCCGCGGCATGCTGCCGCTGGCGGCGGAGATCAAGAAAGCCAAGCTCTACCGGATCACTGAAGCTGGCTATGAGGCGCTGCATGCCTCTGCCACCGCTGGATCGTCGCGACGGTCAAAGCAGGACATTGATACTCAGATGATCGAGTACGCAGTGCTGGATTATCTTTCCATGTCAGACGAAGCATTGGAGGGAACAATCCGCTCAGCGACCGGAGCAAACCGTCAGGTGCTGGACCTGCTGTTGCGGAAGAAATGGATTGCGCGCGAAGACGTTTCTTCTGTCCGCGACGCGCAGCGCACGGTGCAGGTGGCCGTGCTCAAGGAAGTGAGTGGGAAACTGAATGAGAACCAGCAGAAGATCGTTACATTTCTTCAGCAGCAGGCGGGCAGGGCTTTTGTGGAGCAGATCCGCGAACTTGCAGTGCCGCGTACGACGCTGGCGACGCTGATCAAGCGCGGCTTGGTGGAAATTGTAGAAGAGCAGGCGAATTTCAGCGTAAGCAGCATGAAGAAGCGCGGGCCGTCGCACCTGGACTTTATTTTTAACGCGCAACAAAAAACTGCGCTGGCCACGATCCAAAGGTCGGTGGCAGAGCAGAAATTTTCAGTCTCGTTGCTGCATGGCGTGACGGGATCGGGCAAGACGGCAGTTTATCTGGCCGCAATGCAGTCGGTGCTGGAACAGGGCCGCGCTGCAATCCTGCTGGTGCCGGAGATCGGACTTACGCCGGCAGCTGCCGCCAATCTGCATCAGGTGTTCGGAGATGAAGTCGCGATCCTGCATTCAGCGCTTTCTGCCGACGAACGCGCGGAGCAGTGGCATCGGATACGGCGCGGCGATGCACGTATCGTAGTAGGAACGCGCTCCGCAGTCTTTGCGCCGGTAGCAAATCTGGCGCTAATCGTGGTGGATGAAGAACACGATAGCTCATACAAGCAGGAAGAAACGCCGCGCTA
>DATBVH010000315.1:0-2720 GCA_036515395.1 Candidatus Angelobacter sp. | reverse complement strand
TAAGGGGATGCTAGATGAACAATCCCGATGGCTAAATAGAAGACGCCGAATACAGCATTCAGCCACAGGTCTTTCTTTTTGCCCGGATCCGGTAGAGAGTGGCGAAGCGTTATCACTTCGGTTCCATACACTGCTCGATAGAGTTGGACCACGCCCGCCAAGGTCCACAACAGTTGGTCATGGCTCAGGTTGGATTGACGCTCGGAGTACTATCGGCAATAGTGCAACCGAAGACCGAACCCTACCATCCAACTCGGGATTGCCGCCAGCGTGCGTGCCCCGATTGTTTTATTAACCGCAGGTTTCAGCTGGAGGTCCTATGGAGGACGTCAGTTCCGGAGATGATCTTCTTCCTGGTGAACTCTGCCCCCACAGCGGCATTTATCAGGTGACGCATCGCCTGCATCGCGTAACGCATAATGTCCTGGTCCAAAAGGGTGATCGGTTTTCACGATGTAAAGAATGCGGAGACGCTGTGCGTTTCAGGCTGGTAAAGCAGGTTAATGAGCCAGCATCAACGCGAGCAAAACATGTGCGCAAAAAGAGCGCCGGCAAAAGCTAGCCAGCCATCTTCCGCAAAACTAGCCGCGAATTCATGCGAATAAACGTGAATCAGTTTTAAAATGCTGCGGTCTTTGAAATGCGGACCTCTTTCGGAACCAGGCAGCGCGGACGTGAAAAAATTGATTGCGAGAGGCCCTAAGTAGATCTCAGTCCTTCGGCTTCGCTCAACAGTCGCGACTTCGGCAAATCACACCAGATGCACGTTGGGCTCCGCTTCCGGGGCAGCGATGCCTTCCGGCAGCCGTCCACCGTTATATTCGGCGAGGCGGTTCTTCCATTTCAGAAAATCCGTGATGGTCTGCGGCTCAATGCGGACTTCCACCCGACGCAGGCTTGCCAGCAAAAGATTCATCTCCCACATCAGGCCGGTCTGGCTGCGCTGTGCCTGTCGGCACGGCTTTACGGCCATACGGACTTCGCGGCCTTTTGATTCCAGCAGCCCCCATTTTTGCGGCAGTTCGTTGACGCGTATAAGGCCTTGCGGGACCAGGTAGAAACGCTCACAGCCCATGGCCAGATCAGGGTCTTTGCGGAAGGGCTTTTCCTGGTCGGCAAAAAAGTCGGCGCGCGACACTTTGCATTCCACGACCACAGAGCGGCATTTGCCTTTCCATGCGATCACGTCGGGCGTTTCACCGCTGGCGCAGCATTGTTCTGAGAGGACAATTCCACAACGATATCGGGTGCGAAGCCACTGCTCGGCCATCCGGACAAGCTGCTGATGGGTCATGAATGATGTTGTAGCGCAGAATGAGGTGGGAGGGAAAGTGTTTTGCGTGGGACGCGGAAGAAAACCTACCACGGAGACCCAGAGGCACGGAGGAAAGCAAAAACTTTACCGCGGATCTACGCGGATGAACGCGGATTGCGGGCGAGGATTGCAAAGAAATATCAGCCGAAGGGACGCAGCGCCGCAGGGCCGCACTAAAAACTAAAACCTACCACGAAGACACGAGGCCACGGAGAAAAGCAAAAAACCTCGCCACGGATTAACACGGATGAGTACGGATAAGCACGGATTGGGCTGAGGTGATATGCTTCGCCCGTGAATTCGCGACAACAAAACGGCGTGGCAAAGGCACCAGCGATATTGCTCTTGCTGGCCGCGGCGATTTTTGCTGCCGGCGCGGTGCGCTATTACCGCCATGGAAATTTCTCACTGGCGCAGGCAGCGTATTGCCTGGTTGCGATTCTGGCGTCGCTGGTGGTGCTATTGGTGTTTGATTACACGCTGCATCATGCCAGGATCGTAGCCGTAATGGTGCTGGTCTTCGTGGTGCTGTTTCTGGTGGCCAGCCCGGCGTTTTGCATTGGGATTGGCGTGGGGTTGGCGGGGATGATTGTGGTGCAGGGACGAGGGTAAACGGCACGGCTCGCGATTCCGCTCTAGCCGCGTGTTTTCTCCGAGGCGACCGGAAAATTCACCAAGCGGCAATAATCGGACTGCAAAAGATTTGATTCAGGCAATGACACAGTCTAAACAAGGGATATAATGCTGATCGATTTCTGAACGCCGCAAAAGGTACATGCTAAATGGATAATGCCATTGTCGCCGCACTTATCGGTGCACTAGGCAGCATCATTGCGGCTGCCTTTACTGCTACCTACGGCAAAGGAGAGGCACTTCCGCGACCGCAGCCACAGCGTCGAAAGCTGGCCGTTGCGGTCATCCTAATTGCGCTAATTGTCGGTGGTTCAATCGCGTTTGTAATCTACGATGGTACTTACAATCGGATAAGCCAGGTCTTGCCGGAAAGGGATGGCTACCGGAAAATCATTTATGCGCGACTTGGCGTTGGGTTCCTCCTTCCGAACCACTGGCGCGTGGACGATCCCTCTTACCGGTTTGGGGCTGGCGATATTGACCTTATTCGAGATTATGACCCGAACGCCGCAAGTATCTCTCAAGGCATGAAGCTAAGGTTTCTCAATGTGCAAGAAAACTATGTCAACAACCCGGAAGCAGAATTTGGAAACATGCTACAAGCATTGTTAAGGATCGATCCGAATGCGGTTGCCCTTGACACAAGCCTTGCCGGGCATGCGGGAAAGAAGTTCGTCTACGTACAGTCGGGAGGAGCGCGACTGGGTCATCTTGATAGAACATGGGTACACTTGACACCGCGAGTCAAATTGGAGATTTCGTCCTTCACCAA
>DATBVH010000314.1:0-7802 GCA_036515395.1 Candidatus Angelobacter sp. | reverse complement strand
GGAACAGAGTTGCTGTTTCTATAGGTTGCCCCGCAGAGTTGCTGAGCATCGGTCCACAGCGTAAATCAACGACATCACAACGTGTGTCAACTCGTCTCTCGAACTCAAGCATCTAAGATAGGAAGACCGGTGTTACACCGGCAAGGAGACAAGAATGCTTTGGACGGTTTTTGCCATTCTGCTGCTTCTATGGCTATTGGGCTGGGGGTTTCACGTTGCCGGAAGCTTAATTCACTTGATTCTGGTAATCGCTGTGGTTGTATTGCTGATTGAACTCATCACTGGGCGAAGAGCAGCTGTTTGATCCCACTCTCGCGGCTATCGGGCCACTTCTGGCTTGGCTTCCGCCGAAGTCGTGCTTTGGCGCTTTTTACTGCTACTTCATCAGCTTGGCCAGCTTCTCGTCGATTTCGCTCAACGCCTGCTGCAAAGACCTGGTGTAACGTTCATTGGTGGAAGCTTCAATCTGATGCACGATATAAGCGCGGGAAAGTTTCAGGCTATCGCGCTCGTGCCGGGCTTTCTTCTCGCCGTCAGTGAGTGGGGGATTTGAACCTGATGCGGCGTTGTCTTTGGCAGTTTCCATTTGCGCTTCAACTGACTTGCTTTCCCATCCTCTTGCCATACCTCCAATTATAAGGATATTGCACGGATTCCGTGCTCCTCCTTCCGCCCAGAATTTATAATCCAACGCACGATGACTAAACGTTTTTTAGCTCTCGCTTGCCCCCTTGCGTTGTTTTGCGGCGGCGCACTCGCCCAATCTCAAACAGCGCTTTCACCGGAACATCAGGCTGCTCGCGACATTTTTAAGCAACTCATTGAAATCAATACCACGGATACGCCGGCCGGCAACGTGACGACCGCGGCAGAAGCTATGGCCGAACGCTTCCGAGCTGCTGGTTTCCCCGCTGAAGATATTCATGTCGATGGGCCAAAGCCGAACAAGAAGAATCTTGTCGTCCGTCTGCATGGACGCGGCGCAGGCAAGCCCATACTTTTTATCGCCCATCTCGATGTAGTGGAAGCCTTGCGCCAAGACTGGTCCATAGACCCATTCAAGTTCAATGAGGTGGATGGCTTCTTCTATGGCCGCGGCACTTCGGATATTAAGCAAGGCGACACCATCCTGGTCGCCAACTTTATCCGCCTGAAGAAAGAAGGCTGGACGCCCGCACGCGATCTCATCCTGGCGCTCACTGCCGACGAAGAGGGTGGTGAATCCAATGGCGCGCAATGGCTGGCAAAAAACCACCACGACTGGATTGATGCCGAATATTGCATCAACACCGATGCCGGTGACTTCGAAACCAAAAAGGGCAAGCGCATGCTATTAGGCATGCAGACGAGCGAAAAAAATTACGTCGATTTCCGGCTGGAGGTGAAAAGCAATGGCGGACACAGTTCGCGACCGGTGAAGGACAACGCCATCTATCATCTGTCCCAGGGCCTCGCCCGGCTGGCGGCGTTTGATTTTCCAGTAAGCCTGAATGAGACCACGCGCGGATTCTTTGAGCGTACCGCCGCGTTGGAATCTCCAGCGACCGGTGCCGATTTCCGCGCGGTGATCGGGGCCGACAATGCCAAAGCGGCAGAGGCCGCGCAGCGCCTGAGCCAGTCAGCCTTCTTTAATGCTCTTCTGCGGACCACCTGTGTCGCTACCCGTCTTGAAGGTGGACACGCCAATAATGCACTGCCGCAAACCGCCGCCGCAAACGTAAATTGCCGCATGCTGCCCCAAGATTCACTACAAAATGTTCAAGCCACTCTCAAGCGCGTGCTGGCGGATGATCGCATCGTGGTAAGCGTGGTAGGTGAAGCAATCCCAGCGCCGGCATCCGCTATTAATCCCGCAATCGTAGGCAAGCTGCAATCACTCAGCGCCAAATTATACGGTGGCCTTCCCATTGTTCCGGTAATGGATACTGGCGCCAGTGACGGCAAGTACTTGCGAATTGCCGGAATTCCAACTTACGGTGTTCCCGGCGTATTTGAAGACATAGATGACGTGCGCGCGCACGGCAGAGACGAACGCATCGGCGTGAAGGATTTTTATGATGGCGTCGACTTCTATTACGAATTCATCAAGTCGCTTGGCGGGCAATAGCCGCGCGGTGGTGGCAGCCTGCAATGGAAGGAGAGCCGATGTCAGATGCGCTGCATGACGCCATTACCATTCGGCGCAGTGAGCTTGCCTGTCCCGCGCATTCTCTCAAGATGATGGCAAAGGCGGTGGCCAGCGAAGCGGATGAAGTTGTTTTTGACTTGGAAGATGGCTGCGCGCCTTCACAGAAGGTTGCCGCACGAAAAACGCTGATCAAGGCTTTCACTACCCTTGATTTTCGTGGAAAGATTCGTGCCTTCCGTCCGAACGGGATTCATACAAAGTTCTTTTATCGTGACGTGATCGAGGTTGTCGAAGCGGCAGGCAAAAACATTGATGTCGTCGTGATTCCCAAAGCGCAGGATGCGACCGACGTGCTCTTCGCGGACTGCTTGCTCACTCAGATCGAGCAGAACATTGGCTTGCCTATTGGGCGCATCCGGCTGGAAGTTCTAATCGAGAGCGCGAAAGGCGTCCTGCATGCTGAGCAAATCGCGGCATCAACCCCAAGGCTGGCTGGCTTGATTTTTGGCGTAGTCGATTATGCCGGCAACATTGGTGCGCGCGACGCCGTGCGCGAGCAGTTCGCGCTCTATCATTATCCCAAGGCAAAGACAGTGGCTGCTGCGCGAGCCGCGGGCGTCGACGTTGTGGACGGCGTCACACTTCAATTTCGCGACCTGCAACAGTGCGAGCACGATGCAGGTTCCGCCGCGCAAATGGGCTTTGACGGGAAGTGGGCCATTCATCCCAACCAGGTTGCAGTCATCAACCGGGCCTTTACTCCTTCAGCGGAAGAGATTACACGGGCGCGGGAAATCATTGACCTTTATGAGCACGCTGATGTCAGTTCAGAACTCGGCGCGATGGTCTATAAAGACGAAATGGTCGACGCGGCCAGCTTGCCGGCCGAACGCAAGAAGCTGGCCATCGCCAGGAAAACAGGTTTACTGTAAAGTGCAGTTGCGGTAAGACCATTCATGTCTCCTACTACGAATACCGGACTGCAGCAGGAACTCAAAAGTGCCGTGGCAGAATTGTGCCGGAACTTCCCGGACACCTACTGGCGCGAGCTCGATGGCCAGCGCGCTTACCCTGAAGCATTTGTTCAGGCGCTGACAAAAGCCGGTTACATGGCCACGCTTATTCCTGAAGAATATGGCGGTGCCGGAATGGGGATTACAGAAGCCGCGACCATTCTGGAAGAAATCCACCGCTCCGGCGGCAACGCTGCGGCTTGTCATGCTCAGATGTACGTGATGGGAACGCTCTTGCGGCATGGTTCTGAAACTCAGAAGAAAAAATATCTACCCGCATTGGCTCGTGGTGAACTTCGGCTTCAGGCCTTTGGCGTCACCGAACCGACCACCGGCTCCGATACCACGCAGATGAAGACATTTGCGCGACGCATTGGTGATCAATACGTGGTCAAGGGCCAAAAGATCTGGATTTCCCGCGCGGAGCACTCTGACCTGATGCTGCTGGTCGCGCGTACTACGCCCATCGACGAAGTAAAAAAGCGCAGTGAAGGGCTCTCAGTCCTGCTGGTCGATCTGCGTCACGCCAAAAATCATGGGCTCACCATTCGGCCGATCCGCACCATGATGAACCACGCTACTACGGAAATATTTTTCGACGACGTAGAAGTTCCTGCGGCAAATCTTATCGGTGAAGAAGGCCAGGGCTTCCGTTATCTGCTGGACGGCCTGAATGCCGAGCGCATCCTGATTGCCGCCGAATGCATTGGCGATGGGCGCTGGTTTCTTGAGCGCGCCTGCCGTTATGCCAAAGAGCGCGTCGTATTTGGACGGCCTATCGGACAGAACCAGGGCATCCAGTTTCCTCTTGCCCGTGCGTATGTCAACGTTGAAGCCGCGTCGCTCATGGTAGAAAAAGCTGCGGGATTATTCGATGCACATCAGCCCTGCGGCCCGCAATCTAACATGGCCAAGCTGCTGGCTGCGGATGCATCATGGGAAGCGGCCAATGCCACGGTGCAGACCTATGGCGGCTTCGGATTCGCCGAAGAGTACGACGTAGAACGCAAATTCCGTGAAACGCGCCTCTATCAGGTGGCGCCTGTTTCCACCAACCTTATCCTTTCCTATATTGCCGAACACGTGCTTGGATTGCCGCGTTCATATTAGCGCTGGAGGGCAAACGATGACAGTTAAACAAGGCTGGACCGGACGTGTCTTTGAAGACTTCGAAGTAGGTGACGTGTACCAGCATCCGCTTGGCCGCACCGTGATTGCCGCCGACAATATCTGGTTCACACTGCTTACGCAGAATACCAATCCCATCCACTTTGACGCAGCTTACAGCGCGCAAACCGAATATGGCAAGCCGCTGGTTGATTCCACTTTCACTTTGGCTCTGGTGACCGGACAATCCGTGTCCGACGTATCGCAAAATGCCATGGCCAACCTGGGATGGGACGAAGTCCGCCTGCCCAATCCGCTTTTTGAAGGAGACACCGTGTATTCCCGCAGTGAAGTTCTGGAAAAGCGCGAGTCTAAATCAAGGCCGAACGTGGGAATTGTGAAAGTAAGGACAACCGGCTATAAGCAGGATGGCAGTGTGGTAATCGAATTCACCCGCACGATGATGATTTACAAACGCGGGCAAGTCCCAGTAATTCCTCAGCCAAAGATCGCTGCGACCCAAAAATAACCTGCTCTCAGGCTGCCTCGCGTGCGCCTTGCTGAAATCCTCGAATCGAAAATTCCAGTTGTTCTTGCAGGCTTTCGCCTATGAGCATCATGTCCCCAATGACCGTGCTCAGGTCCATGCGAATGAGATTGTGCTGAAGCACCGCAGAGAGAACATGCTGCAGCAATCGCATTTCAACCACCACCAACGGAATGCTGTACCCCTGCAGCGCTCGCTGCTTCCCGTGCGATACTGCCAATGATTTTGCCTGCTCCGTCGTAATCTCGGACGCTTGATCGACCCGATTTGCCATCTCCTCAATCAGCGCCGGCAAGTGGTCAATCCGGTCGAGGTCGCTGATCCGTATGGCTCCCAGTTCATGGTGCGCTTTTACCAGCCGGAGCCATTCTTTGGTTATTTCGGTCAGGCTTTCCTCCATCAAATGTGAAACCCGCTTGATCGGCCTGTCTGGAGGAACATGCCGGCGATTTTCCAACCGGCTCTGTATTGTATGAATCAAAGTTGGAACGTCGGTAGGCTTAAGCAGGTAATCATCCACCTGGCTGCGAATAGCTTGCAATGCGGTATCAAAATCGGGGTAACCAGTAAGAATAAACGTGGCCGCTTGCGGCTGCACGCGCCGCATCGCGCTCACCACGGTGAAACCATCTCCTGGCTGGCCGATGTTCAAATCGGAAAGCAGCACATCGAACGTAGCATGGTTCATGTGTTCCAGGGCTTCTGGAACCGTTGCTGCCACGGTCACTTCAAACCCATGTTGCTCTAGGATCGGCTTAAGTGTATTGCGTATCCCCGCCTCGTCGTCGACGAACAAAACCCGGGTCGCCATTTTCAACTCCAGCAACTTGGATGTTTTTTCAATCCATATCGTTGGACATGAGAAAAATTAAGACAGAGCAGCAGCACGTCAGGTGTCCTTTTGCCAAAGCGCCCATTGTACGAAAGGCCCATCCTGAGAAGATGGGCCCCTAATGCAAAGTCTTGCAGAGCTATTCCTGGTTCTTAAATGAATACCCGATCGATATTCCATAGCGGCTGGCATGTGAGCCGCTGAACTCAACGTTGTTATGCACCAGGTACCAATGCGCTTCTGGCCGGATGAAAATTTTGGGAGTCACGTAGAGCCGAATCCCTGCTCCAAATTGTCCTAGAAAATGATTGCTGCTTACAAAATTCGTACACCCGGTAAAGGAGCACTGAAAACTGGGCGTGTAAAAGCGGACACTTTCAGCTCCAATTCCAGCCGAAAGCTCCAATTGGGCACGCTTTCCCAAGGGAGGTGCGTACACGGCATCCACGTCATAGAAAAATGGACGGAATGGCAATTGCCCCTGGTATAAGTTTTCTTTGGCGCGGAAAGCCGCGTTAAAGCCGACTCCCAGATTGTGATAGAAAAGAAAATCCAGGCCAAAAGTCGGATATGCGCCACCGCCGATGGTCTGTAGATCGGCAGTGCTCGATGGGCCGGTTAAGCCGGAAACGCCCGCAGATAAATCAAATTGCTGCGCCTGCGCAGCGCTTCCCAGCAGAAAAATCAATGCCAATGTCACTACAAATAACGATAGTTTTTTCAAGTCACTCTCCAATCCGTGAAAGGCAGGACGAACTAACCGCTAATCAATCCACCCCTCGGTCTCTCATCAACTATGGGCGATTATCCTACCAGCGGGCAAGCGATGTCCAGAATCCGATGGTATCAAGCCGGTTTCATTCTTTTGCTCTAGCTCATCTATTTTGTTTTGTTAAGACCAGCCACCGCCATTACGCCCTCTGGCTGTTATGCTGAAAGATGATCTTCTCCGCCAAAGCAATTCTTTTTGATATGGACGGCGTGTTGATGGATTCCACTCCATCCGTGGAACGCGTGTGGCGAACCTGGGCCGCTAAACATAGGCTTGATCCTGAACATATCGCCGCCCTGGCGCATGGTCGGCGCAGCATTGAAACTATTCGGGAGGTGGCCCCGGAACTGGACGCCGAAAAAGAAAACGCGATAGTGGAACAGATGGAAATCGATGACAAAGAGGGTGTAACGGCCCTGCCGGGCGCAGCGGAACTGCTGGCCCATCTGCCTCCTGACCGGTTTGCCATCGTTACTTCGGCAACGCGTCCGCTCGCGGTTGCGCGCTTGGGATATGCTGGTATTCCGGTTCCACCGCAAATGGTCGCCGCCGAAGACGTCATACACGGCAAGCCCGCGCCGGAGCCATTTCTTAAAGGCGCTGCGTTGCTCGGCTTTGCCCCAGCGGAATGCTTGGTTTTTGAAGATACTCCGGCAGGTATTTCTTCAGCGCGATCTGCTGGGACGAAAGTTATCGCGCTGCAAACCACTTATCCGGCAGATCGACTGCAAGCAGCCAACGCAATCATTCGAAGTCTGGCAGATGTGAAAGCAATCCTGCGCGACGGGAACATCAGCCTTGAACTCGCTCCATTTCCGGTTGCGAAGAGCTGACGCAGCCTAAGATTTCTTCTTCTTTGCTCTCTTTTTAGAAGCCTTCATTTCCTGATTTCCGATTGTCGAATTGTTCGAGATCTCGCGCATGGCTTCTATTGGCATTCCCGTCCACCGTGCCAGAGCTTCCTCGATGTCCTCCTTCGTAACGACTTGCCTCTCCGGAATATTATGTTTTATTTGCAACTGCGCCAGCGCTTCACGCTGGGCCCGTTCTTCATTGGAATAAAAGCGTGCTTTCTCAAATTCATGGTTTTCCACTGCGTTCTCATGGCGAGCAGAAATGAATCTGAGTCGCTTTCTTGCCTCGATCACCTCTTCCGGCAGTACTGCTTTCTCCTGCTTCATCTTCACATAAGCGCCGGCATCGTCAATTACATCAATGGCCTTGTCCGGGAGAAAATGGTTTGCGATCAGGCGGTTGGAGAGGACCACAGCAGCGGTAATGGCCTCATCGGTAAATTGGACGGAATGAAATTTTTCAAACCGGTCTTTTTCAACTTGCAGGATTTTGATAGCTGTCTCTTCTGTAGGTGGTTCTACCTTTACCGCAAGAAAGCGCTCGTTGAG
>DATBVH010000313.1:0-14443 GCA_036515395.1 Candidatus Angelobacter sp. | reverse complement strand
AGTTAACTATTCATTTTTTCTCAATCACGCGGATGCCGTTTCTTTAGCGGAAGACGAACACGTGGTTGATTGGGAATGGAATGAACATACGACTCGAGTTGAAACAACGCGTCCGTTTCTCGTAAGCGCCCTCGTTGCATTCAATTTGGAAGAGCGCGATGTCGAATCGTTTGAGGTGGAGGACGTAAAAAGAGGGTGGCGGAGCTGGCAAGATTACTAGCGTTGTTCGTGGTGGAGTGACCGGAATGGTGGGTTATCGGGGGAGATCGGCCCGCCCACCCAGTGTGCATGGCTGTAGCAAAGGGAGATTCCGTTATTTGTCGGCAGAGGGTCACAGATTTTTTTGTTGCACCACAGGAGAATTGTGCTAATGTAGTTTCGTATTTTGTTTGTTTATGCGGAATGGCAGCATAGAGAATAAGCAGCACAGGCAAGAGTGCCTGTGCCACAAAAATCAGGAACACAGCCGAGGGCGGCTGTGCCACATGAGTTTGAATATCGCAGGCGAGGGCTTCTCTACCCAATCAAGCCAGAATCGGGCTTGATGGGGGCCCAGCCTGCGGTCCACAAGTTGTTTTTGATTTTTACACACCCGGCTTGGATGCCGGGTTTTGACGTTTTAGGGTTGCGGCCCTCTGCCGATCCTTGGGTGTATTGGGTGACCTTGGGTGAAATTGGGTGGAAGCCGGGGGGCAGGGGGCGGGTGACCTGCGGAGCAGGCCACATCGGGTGATCGGAATCAATGGGTTGTCGCAGATTTTGCGCAGACAAACGCAGATCAGAAACCATGAAATGAGGTAAAAAGATGAACGAAAACGGAATGAACAGAGCAGAAATGGGCGTGAACCAAGCAGGCGCGGAAATCGATGCGGCACGGAAAGCGAAATTTCGCCAGGAGTGGGAGCAAACCGGCGGAGGCCAGCTTTGTATTGCCTTTTATGACGCCTTTAAAAAATACAAGGAGTACCTGGAGATTCACTCAGGCGAAACAGCGCGGCCGAGCGGCCCGATCAGCAATAAATACGACGAGCACACGGTGTTCCAAGAATGCTTATCTACTATGGAGAGTTACAAACGAGAGCGCGAGGAGACGCTGCGGAGGAACCTGGAAAAGGCGCAAAGCGCAGCCCGATGCGAGCACGAATTTCTGAGTGGCGAGCGGTGCCGGGCGCCCAGAGTGAGAGACAAGAAGCTGTGCCGGATGCACGAGGGCATGGAAGAAGCGAAAGCGGTGAAGCTGGACCTGGGCCCCATGGAGGACGCCGACAGCATTCAGGTGGGAATCAGAAAGTTGCAGGCGGCGATTATCGACGGGAAGCTGGACTCAAAGCAGATTGGGCATCTGGCATACACGATCCAGCTGGCGGCATGGAACGTAACAAGGACGACGACAGCGCTTGCAGAAGCAGGATGAACGGATCCGATTCCCACCCTTTGCGGCAAAAAGCAAATTCGCAAGGGAAACAGATTGAATGGCCGCAAAGGATGGGGCACGCGCAAGAAAATCAGTTCGACCAACTGAAATGTTATATTTTAAGTTACTCATTCGCGAGCGCATACACCGTTGACGAACCCTATCCAAACCATCAAAGACCTTACGCAATCGGCCTTGGGCGATATCAACTCCGCAACCACGCTGGCCGATCTGGAGAAGGTCCGCGTCGCCGTGCTGGGGCGCAAAGGCGAACTCGCCGGAATCAGCAAAACTTTCGGCGCGATGGCGCCGGAAGATCGTGCCAAGGCAGGCCAGCTTCTGAACGAAGCCAAGGCCACGCTGGAAAAATCGCTCGAAGATCGCAAGGCTTCGCTGGAAGGATCGGAATCCGACCAACGCTTCAAATCCGAATGGATTGACCTCACCGTTCCGCCGCAGGGGATTGCGCCGGGACACATTCATCCTGTGACGCAGGTACAGGACGAGATTGAGCAGCTCTTCACGTCGATGGGCTTCCGCGTGCTCGATGGCCCCGAAGTTGAAACCGATTATTACAACTTTGACGCGCTGAATATTCCGCCGGATCATCCCGCGCGCGACATGCAGGACACTTTCTGGATGACCGACGGCCATCTCTTGCGCACGCATACCTCGCCGGTGCAGGTGCGCGCGCTGCAGAAATACGGAGCGCCCATGCGGATGATCGCGCCCGGCCGCGTCTTTCGCAATGAAGAAGTGGACGCATCGCACGAGCACACGTTCTATCAGGTTGAGGGCATGATGGTGGACCGCGACGTTTCCGTGAGCCACCTGATTTATTTCATGCAGACGCTGCTCAGCTCGGTGTTTGGACGCAAAGTCACGGTACGCCTGCGCCCCGGCTACTTTCCTTTTGTGGAACCCGGGTTTGAACTCGACATCCAATGCCTGATCTGCGGCGGCAACGGCTGCGCCGTGTGCAAGCAGAGCGGATGGGTGGAGCTGCTGCCGTGCGGGCTGGTGCATCCCAACGTGATCAGCAACTCCGGGCTCGATCCGCAGGAATGGAACGGATTTGCTTTTGGCCTGGGCCTCACGCGGCTGGCCATGATGCGCTATGCCATTGACGATATACGCCTGCTGCAAAGCGGCGATCTGCGTTTTCTGAATCAGTTTTAATTATGAAGTTTTCTTATAACTGGATTCGCGAGCTTGTCCCCGGCCTGAAAATGGACGTGACAACTCTCGCCCAGCAGATCACCATGAAGACCGCCGAGTGCGAAGGCGTGCACGACCCCGGCGCGTTCGCCGGCGCCAGCGTTGCGGCCGTTGCCAGCGCGGAAAACTCCGAGCCTGATTCCATTATTGAGATTGACAACAAATCTCTTACGAACCGGCCTGATCTCTGGGGACATCTGGGCATGGCGCGCGAAGTTGCAGCCATCGCTGGACTGAGCGTCGTCGATCCCGTGGGCGAACTGCCCGTGGCGGCAAGCAAAGGCGATCTTTCCATTACGATTGAAGACGCGAACCTCTGCGCGCGCTTCAGCGGACAGCGCGTGGAGAATGTAAAAGTCGCGCCTTCTCCGCTGTGGATGCAATATCGCCTCAACTCGCTGGGCGTGAATCCGATCAATAATCTGGTGGACGTGACCAACTACGTGCTCTGCGAACTTGGGCAGCCCATGCACGCCTATGACGCTGAACTGCTGGGAGACGCGATTGTTGTCCGCGCGGCGCGCAAAGGTGAATCGATTCTGGCTTTGAACGGCGAGAAATATTCGCTCAGCCCGGAAGACATTGTTATCGCCGACGCGCACAAGCCTGTTGGCATTGCCGGAATCATCGGCGGCAATGACACAGCGATCCGCGCGACAACCAAGCGTATCGTTCTGGAAGCTGCGTCATTTCCGGCCGCGCAGGTACGCAAATCTTCGTCGCGGCTCAAGCTGCGGACCGATGCTTCCATGCGCTTTGAAAAAGGCCAGGATCCGGAAAACACTGTCCGCGCGCTGGCACGTGCGGTGGAGTTGCTCAAACAGATTTCGCCCGGATCACAGGCCGCTCCGCCTATCGACATTTATGCGCGTAAGACAACGCCGCCCAAAATTCAACTTGATATCGACTGGGCAGAACGCAAGCTGGGACGCAAACTATCGACTGAAGAAGTAATCAACATTTTCAAGTCGCTCGTCTTCGGCGTGGAACAGCTCGACCAGCGCAAACTGCTGCTCACCGTCCCTAGCTGGCGCGCCACCAAAGACATTTCCATTCCTGAAGACCTGGTGGAAGAAATCGGACGCATGGTCGGATACGCTTCCATCGTGCCGCAGGCGCCTGCGGTCCTGGCTGCGCCTACGCCACGCAATCTTGATCATGAACAGCACCGCGCGGTTCGCGCCGCAATGGTGGGGCAGGGATTCACGGAAGTTTCGAATTATTCCTTTATTTCAGAAGCTGAGGCCGCGATGTTTGCATCTTGGACGGGCACGTTGCTGCAAGTCGCCAATCCGATTGTTGCCGAGCAGAAATATATGCGCCCCAGTCTGCTGCCGGGAATCCGCCGAAACCTGGCGGACAACAGCCGCTACTTCACCGACTTCCGCCTGTTTGAAATTGGACGCGAATACCATAAGAGCCAAGATGGCACACCAGCAGAGCGGACGCATTTGGTCGCCACCATCTACGGTCGCGAGACGAGCGGCGCGAATCTCCTGGAGATGAAGCGCATAGCGCAGTACGTTGCGTCCAACTGCAAAGTTGTTCCGATGAAGAGTCACGACGAGATCATGCATCCGGAGCGCGCCGCGCATGTTGAAGTCGCAGGCCAGCACGTGGGTGATCTTTACGAACTGCATCCTGGGCTGCTTGATCGCGGACGTGCGGCCATTCTCGATCTTGATTTAGACACGATGCAAGCTCTGCCGTCACAGCGTGCGCCGTATCGCCCGCTGCGCCGCTTCCCGACCAGCAGCTTCGATCTTTCGATCGTCGCGCCCACGCACACGCTGGTGGCCGATCTCGAAAACAAGCTGCGTCAGTCTGCAGGAGAAAGCCTGGTCGCGCTTCAGTTCCTGCTGATCTTCCCTTTGCCGCCGGACAAGAAAAGCGTTTCCTTCCGGCTGACGCTGGGCGCTGACCATCGCACGCTTACCGCAGAGGAAGTTACGCGAACGCGTGAGAAAGTGGTGGAAGGGATCAAGTCGGCGGGGTATGAGTTGCGCGAGTAAAGCAAGAAGCATGCGGTTTCTTGTTGAAACAACCCGCTTTGGCGGCAATAATCTTTAAGGTACAATCCAGTCGAAGAAACTCAATATCGGCGCATACGCTTGTTCGAGACCGTCCAGGACAACAAGGCCCTCTGGGGTTTCAATTTCAAGCCGGTCATAATATTTTCTTTTTAGGTCGCCAGTTTCGGACAGAATGCGTGGATCTTTCCACACATCCTTGAACATCCAGTGGACTCGCTGCACAGCTTTGTAGCGCAATAACTCTCGTATGCCATCCGACTGTTCTCGCAGCACACGTCGATCACTGAACCAGTAGTGACTGCCATTCTTAGAATCGACGCGGACAATAAAGTCCTCACCGGTTTCTGCTGACTGAGCTGCGATACTGGAGATAGGTGGACTTAGGCAAGCGTTCTTGACGTATCCGTGCCGTATGCTCTTTTGAAACTGGATTCTGAGCTTTCTCTCGATGGTGGGCGGCATAACGCAGTCGCTTTCTGAACCTATCAAATATTACCAGTGGTGTAAGAACGCTAAGCGCCCTTCAATCTTCATCGCAGGCGTCTGACGATCGCATCCGCAAATCTTTCCGCAGCCCCCTCTGCCAGTCCCAGAAACAGCTCCGGTTCGATCAACTCCAATTCCATCAGCACAAGTTTTCTATCTCTGGCGACGGCGTCAATCCGGCAATAGAGCGAATCGCGCACTTGCGGCACGGTTGCGGCGATTCGGTTTGCCTGATCGAGCAGCGCCGAGTCAGGATGAAATAATTCCGCGCTTCCGCCATGCTCTTTCTGGACGCGAAAATCCCCCGCCGCCGGACGCTTCAACACGGCATGGCTGTACGCTCCATCAATATAGATGAATGAAATTTCCCCTTCCGTCTCAATCTCGGGAATGAATTGCTGGATAAGGAATGGCTGCGCTTCCATTTTGCTCTTCAATTCATTTTCGGTAGGGACTGCCGCGCTATCAAAAAGCCACGTCTGATGGGCCGAGGCCGACACTGCGGGCTTTACCACGAATTTTTTCCAGTTCCTGATCTCTTGCCATTCCGATGATGCGATCGGGCCGCCATCGACAAAAACTGTCGGCGCGATCTCAATCCTCCTCGCCTCGACTTCACGCAGATAAAACTTGTTGTGGTTCCATAGCACCGTATCGACGGCATTGAGGATTGGCGTTATTCGCCCAACGCGTCTCAGCCAGCCGATAAACTCAGTCACTCTCAGGTGATAGTCCCAGCAGGAGCGCAGGACGATCTGGTCAAATTTGCTGAAATCGATGCCGTCCGATCGCCAGTCAACAATCTCGGTTTCAATGTTTGCCGCAGCCAGGTATGGCAACATCAGGCGCTCGCTCTCCGCTCCGTGGGGAAGGCCGCTGTATGTAATCAGCGCAAGATGTTTTTTCATGAGCGACGAAGGTCGGCCTTCTAAGACCGGCGCACTAACAAAAGAAGTAACTCTTAAATCCTGTCCCGCAACAAACTAATCACGTCATCTGCGGTAATGATGCCGGTAAGGCGCTGTTCTTCGTCCACCACGGGCAGCGTGAGCAGGTTGTACTTATCGAACATTTCAGCCACGTCTTTTTCTGACGCGCTGGCTTCCACATAAATCACGTGTTCCGGCGTAAGGGTCCCTAGTCTGGTGCCACCCGGAGCCAGGACCAGAGACACCAGCGGAACGGATCCCACCAGTTTCTCCTGGGAATCAACCAGATAGATGGTGCTTACGGTTTCCACCGGGCCTTCAAAGCTGCGCAGCCGGTCAATGGCATCGCCCACGGTATGCTCGGCTGAGAGAGATATATAGTCGGTGGTCATGCGCCCGGCGGCGGTATTTTCATGGAAGGCCAGCAGCCCTGAGACTTCCTGCCGCTCTTCCGGTTCCATCTCTTCCAGGATTTCTTCTGACGTTTCCTGTGGCAGGTCCCCCAGCAGGTCGGCGGCTGCATCGGGGTCCATTTCTTCCACGATGTCGGCAGCCTTGTCAGAATCAATGGACCGCATGAGCTCGATCTGCATTTTAGGATCGATCTCTTCCAGCGCTTCGGCAGCCACCTCTTCATTCAACGATCCAAAGACGGATTCGCGCTCGGCAGGGGCCAGCTCTTCCAGAATATCGGCAATGTCCGCCGGATGCAGCTTGGAAAGCCGTTCATAGGCCAGGCGCAGGCGCACGCGGCGTGCCGGATCGGTTTCAATCAAATCCACGGCTTCCCATGGAATGGATTTTTCCGGCATACGCATGGCCAGCGCTTCCACGGCGCGGCTGGGAGCAAGGCCCTTAAGCAGCCGGCGGATAGCCCCGCGCAACCCGATATCGACACGCCCTACTTTGAGCTTGAGCGTGCCATTGACCTGCTCACGTCGAAGATCGACATCATTCACGCGGACAACTTTGCGTCCGGAAACATCGATAATTTGCTGGTCAAGCAGGTCGCGTTCCAGCAGCAGCATGCCTTCAGAACTGGTAAGCGGCTGCCAGTCGTGCGCGGAGCCGTTGACTTGAATCGCCGAGCCGATCACGGTCTTGATCTGGCGCGAAGGCAGCAGACGGTCGCCTTCACTGGTCTTCACGATGAAATCAGAGATGCGGTTGGGATCTTCCTGGGGAAAGATGGCCACCTCGCGCACGTGTCCGGCAAACGCGCCGCTACTGTCATAGACGGATGCGCCCAGAATGCTCGAAAGTGCAATCTCTTCCCGCATGTTTCCCTAATTGGCAGAATACCCAATGTGGTTGGCCCTGACCAGAGCTAAACGTCTGGAACCAGTGCTTTCAGAATAATTATTTGGGAGCCGGTAATTTCACAGCAAGAGCCGGATAGCTTTGTTCAGACGCCGCCAATAAGATGCTGCTAAGAAGCATTGGGACAGCGGAAGCGTGAATAATCTGAATCCCCGCGCCTGCGAAAACATTCTGTTAAAGAAGGAGTTTCTCTCATGGCAATCCAGGTTACAGACCTGCACATGCTGCGCGACCAGTTACTGGTTCGGCGGCAAAAACTGGAAACCGCAGTGGCCAAAACCCAGACGGCAAACCTGCTGCATCTGCTGGAGCAGGTTGATCATGCGCTGGAACGCGTGGACCACGGCAGCTATGGCGTCTGCGAGCATTGCGCCGGGACTGTGGAGCCGGAACGCCTGTTTACCGATCCCCTGACGCAGCTCTGCCTGGACTGCCTGAATCCCACAGAACAACGCGCTCTGGAGCAGGACCTGCTGCTGGCGGCAAGAATCCAGGCCGGACTGCTGCCTAAACGCGATTTCAGCGCGGCGGGATGGAAAGTGGCTTATCACTACGAGCCGGCAGGTCAGGTCAGCGGCGACTACTGTGATCTGGTGCAGCATGGCAAAGATCTTTATTTCATGGTTGGAGATGTTTCCGGCAAAGGCGTTGCAGCGGCCATGCTCATGTCAAACCTGCATGCGCTGTTCCGCGTGCTGATTCCCACGGGACTTCCACTGGAGCAACTAGTAGAACGCGCCAACCGGCTATTTTGTGAAAGCACGCTGCCTACGCAATACGCCACGCTCATCGTGGGCCGAGCAGATGAATTCGGCAACGTGGAGATATGCAATGGTGGCCATCCGGCGCCGTTCCATATGGGAAGCCACGGAGTCGCGGCGATTGAGGCCGCAACGGTCCCCATTGGACTTTTCTCCGACCAAAAATTCTTGAGCACTACCCTGCGCACCGCCCCGGGCGACAGCCTGGTGATTTATACCGACGGAATTTCAGAGTCGGAAAGTCCGGCGGGCGCTGAGTACGGCAGCGCGTCACTGGCCAAGCTGCTGGGAACATGCCACCAACTACCGTCGCGTGAGCTGGTGGATAAATGCTTAAAAGAGGTTCTGAACTTCCGCTCTGGCTCGCCCCGCTTAGACGATCAAGCATTGATGGTGCTGCAGTTTCAGCCTCTGGCGGCGTAAGCTGCTTCGACGATGAGATTGTGGGGCGCGCAGCAGATTTACTACTTCTTGAGTTCCTGCAGCGAATACTTTGTCCCGCGCCAGGTGATCGCACCATCGCGCAAGGCCAGAAAAGCGGACTGCAAAGCAGCGAAGTTGAATACCAGTGCGGCCACCGGGCAGGTAAGAAAAAGCAGCGCAGAGTTTCCCATCAGGCGGCCGGATAGCGTGTAAATCAAGGCGATCATGGCGATCGCAGCCGCGAAGCCTACCTTGGCCCATCCGGGACCCAGGAAAACACCCAGAAATGGACAGACGCACAGAAAGAAAGTAACGGCGCAGACGGCCAGCACCAGGCTGATGCGAAACTTTAAAAACGCAAAAAGATTTTTCTCCAGGTTGGCGACAACGCCGGCCGCCCCCACGGCCCAGCGCAGGCTCACAAGATCGCGGCCAAAGACAACATCCTGCCGAAGGCCGGCCTTCTTGATGGTTTCACCGAGTTTGAGATCGTCGACAACTTCCAGACGCAGAGACTCATAAGTGCCAATCGCATCATAAGCCGAGCGGCGAATAAGATTAAACGCGCCCACGCCGACATGGTCACGTGCTTTTGGATCGCGCACTTTCCAGGGCCGCATGGCGAAACTCGACATGACCTGAGGAAACGAGATCATCATGCGCTCGCCCAGTGTCTTCATGTGAGCGGTGGGAAAAAGCACAAGGTGATCGGTCGCGGTCTTCATCGCGTAATGAATGGCGCGGCGCAGGGAGTCAGGATGGAAGACGCAATCGGCATCAGTAAACAGGAGCCAGTCGCTTCCGGCCTGCTGTGCGGCGTTTCCCTGCGCGACGTTTTCCTGTGCGGTAATTTCTTGTGCGGCATTTTTTTGTGCGGCATTTGGTTGTGACCCCAGCCACATGGCATGCACCTTGCCCAGCCAGCCGGAAGGCAGTTCGGCAACATGGATTACACGAAGTTTCCCTGCCGAAGCAGGCTCAGCCGCCAGACGCTCCATGATCGCGCCGGTCTGGTCCGTCGAACGGTCATTGACGGCGACAATCTGGTAATGCGGATAGTTGAGTTGCAGCAGGGATCGCAGCGCGGCTTCAATTTCGGCTTCTTCATTGCGCGCCGGAACAACAATTGTGAGCGAGGGCAGCGGTAAATCTGGCGCGGGATTCCATTCCGGCTGCGTGATGTCTGCTACTTCAGAAAAATGCAGGGCAAGTTGCAGCGTTGGAACAAGCCAAATGAGAGCCAGCAGTAGGCCAGAAATCCAATAAAGCAACGTCCAGTCAAATAAGATCATGCCCGCTGAACCTGGAAGCGCGGCGCAAACTTTGCGCCATAAAGAAGGATAAGGCCGGAGAGCGCGGCGGCGGCAAAGGCCACCCAGAAAGCCACCTGCAAAGAGCCAGTCTTGTCAGAGATGCGGCCGATCAGCGTGGGAGAGAAAGCGTCGCCCAGCAGATGGATGATAAAGACGTTGACGGCCAGCGCAGTGGAGCGAATATTGGCGCTGACGGAATTGATCAGCGCGGCGTTGGTGGGCCCTGTGCCGACCAGGACAAAAAATACGGCAACAAACATGGCCGGAAACATTAACGGGCCTGCGGCATAAATCGCGGCCACCATGAATGGCACGGCAATCAACATGGCAATCCCAGAGAAAGAATAATATGCGCCGAAATAGCGCTTCAGCAGGCGGTCTCCAATCCAGCCGCCCAGCAGAGTTGCGCCAATGCCATTGATGATTACGATAATGCTGAAGTCAATGTTTGCGGTTTTCACATCGAGCCCGCGCAGCCGCTGTAGAAATGTGGGAATCCAGACCTGCATGCCGCCCATGGCAAAAGTGTAGGCAGCCATGCCCAAAGTGGCTGTCATGAATGCGCCGTTGCGAATCAATCCGCGGAGTATTCCCTTCGTACTGGCTGGCGTAAACGTTTCATGCTGGCCGCGAGGCGGTTCCGGCAGCATCCAGAGCAGCAAAGCGAACAGGAAGCCTGGGATTCCAGCAGCCATGAACGGCGCTCGCCAGCTACCAAAAGCGTGCGCCAAGTAGCCGCCAATGAAATATCCCGCGGCGCTGCCCACGGGTAATCCCAGAAAAAAGATCGAGAGCATGCGGCCACGCTTCAGCGTCGGGAACGAATCGGCGATCAAGGTTGGAGCGATGGTGGCATAGCTGGCTTCACCAATTCCGACAATCGCGTGACGAAAGAGGAGCTGGTTATAGTCATGCACGAACCATGTAAGAAAAGTGAAGCCGCTCCAGATAAAGATGCCAAAGACCACAATGTTTTTGCGGGGAAAGCGGTCTCCCATCCAGCCCACTACCGGCGCGGCGAACATGTAAGTAAAGAAGAAGGCGCTGGTCAGCAGGCCTATCTTGGCATCGCTCACCAGAAACTCTTTTTTCACGTCAGACTGCACCGCGAAGAGCACATTGCGGTCAATGTAATTAAGGATATTGAGTCCGGTGAGCACCGCCAGCAAAAGACGAGGATAGAGTTTTGGCGGCATGGACTGGTGGGATTATACCTGCAGGGAGTTCCGGGAACGGCCGTGACCAGCAGGTTTCCAGCACTGGCATCGGGATTTTTCTATTGGGAGTAAACGACTTTGTCTGCTTTAGCCTAACCCCTCGAACAATTCTGAAATTTCAATCTTTAAACCCTTGGCAACCTTGTAAACACTTACGAGAGTGGGATTGCGTTCTCCGCGTTCAATTCCACCGATGTACGTCCAGTGCAGGTCACATGCTTCCCCCATTGCTTCCTGTGACCAGTCACGCGCCACGCGTAATTCGCGGACTCGATCACCGAAAGCCCGATTTATGCTCCGTTTAGCCCCTTTGGTCACTCCTGAAGTGTCATTGACTAATACTTATATTTCTAGAGACTATAAGTATTATTTCTTGTTATGATGTTGCGTGATGGGAACGACGAAAAAGACACGACGAACGAAACCTACAAGGCAATGGTCATTACCAATCGGTCTTTTGAGCAGATCATGAGCGCACTTTACAAGCTGGAATCGAAAGGCGTTATCGGGGACGATTACCCCTACACGCAGGAATTGGCCCTAAGAGAGATGTCCGCCAAAATCAACTGCCACATTCTTGCCGACGTGAATGAGCGCGAATTAGACGACCGGAACCATTACAGCCGCATGAGAGTTAACGCGGAGAAGCGACGAAAGCCTCAAGAGAAAGGAGGAATAGAAAATAAAAAAAACAAGGCCCGGAACCGCTATCCGGGCCTTGCTTTTAATTCTTAAGCAAAGCGATCTTCACCGCAAGCCCGGTCTTATACGTATCTCCAGCGCGCTCACTTCCAGCCACATAGCTGAGCGTCACTTCTTCAGGCACGATCAAAGCGCACCGGGAGAACCGGCGATGAACGCCGGAAAACCATATCGAAATCTTTTCACGTGAGAAGGTCTTTTTTTCAGCAGCTTCTTGATGCTGTGCTACTTCTTCGGCCTCGGCCACCTGACTTCCACCGTCGTCCCAATCCCGCCGCGAGGACGGAACACGCCTTTTACCACCGCCCACTTCGGTTTCGCGGCGCGCACCACATCTTCCAGCACCTGGTTCACGATGTTTTCCTGAAAGATGCCCAGGTTGCGATATTGCAGCAGATATTCCTTGAACGATTTCAATTCCAGGCAAAGCTTATTGGGCATGTAGCGGATTTCCAGCATGCCGAAATCGGGCAAACCGGTTTTGGGGCAGACAGAAGTGAACTCCGGCACGTCAATCAGGATTTCATAGGCGGGAAACTGGTTGGGCCAGGTATCAATTTCAGGGAAGTCATGGTCGAGTCCTGATTTTGCGTGATCGTCGGTATAGCCTGTACGATGTGACATCAGGAATCTATTGTAACAACCGCTTTTTCACCCCGTAACCGCGAGAGCGGGACGATCATCTAAAATAGAACCAACCGGCAAGAGAAGTCTGGAGCATGAATGCGCGTAAACGCCGACGACAGGTTCTGCGCTGCGCTTCCGGCTTGGATATACTTGCAAGTTTGGGCGATTAACCTGATTTTTTAATGCATGGCGAGACAAGGCCAAAATAACGGACGCAGGCACGTGGTGGTTGTAGTGGTCCTGGTATTAGCGGCTGTGCTGCTGTTTACCGGGATCAATCGCCGCCGCGTGGTGACGCCGGTGCGCGCGGAAAAAGTTACCCGCCAGGAAATTGCCAGCATTATCTCTACCAACGGCAAAATTGAGCCTGTCAATAGTTTTGAGGCGCATGCCCCCGCGCCGGCCACGGTAAGTAAAGTCCTGGTAGCGGAAGGCGACCACGTAAAAGCCGGCCAGCTTCTGGTAAAGCTGGACGATGCTGAAGCGCGCTCACAGGCGGCGCACGCGCTGGCGCAGTTGCGGTCGGCAGAGGCGGCGTTGAGCGGCATTAAGGCCGGCGGAACGCAGGAAGAGTTGCTCACAGGCCGCGCTGATCTGACCAAAGCGCAGGCCGAGCACGACGAAGCACAACGCAACCTGACGGCGATCCAGAAATTACAGCAGAGTGGCGGAGCATCACCGGCGGAGCTGGAAGCAGCGCAGAATCGCGTGAAAAAGGCCGAGGCAGACGTACAGTTGCTGCAAGCCAAGGTGAACGGCCGTTATTCTTCCCCGGAGGTCGCAAGGGTTGAGGCATCCGCGGCGGAGGCCCGGGCGGCGTATGCTGCTGCACAAGATTTGCTGCAACACTCCAATGTAACCGCGCCCTTTGCGGGAACGGTCTACCAGGTCCCGGTAAAGCCGGGTGGATATGTGAATGGCGGCGAACTGCTGGTGCAAGTCGCGAACCTGGAAAAAGTAAGAGTCCGCGCGTTTGTGGACGAACCGGAGATTGGCCGTCTTGCGGTAGGCCAAAAGGTGGAAATCAAGTGGGACGCGATTCCGGGCCGAACGTGGCAAGGCACATTAACGCGCATCCCTACTTCAGTGACCATGGTGGGAACGCGCACCGTGGGTGAAATTACTTCTGAAGTGGATAATTCAGACCGCAAGCTGCTGCCAAATGTGAATGTAAACGTGAGCATTATTTCCGCCCGGCATGACAATGCGCTTACCGTATCTCGCGAGGCAGTGCATGACGTGGATGGCAAGCGCTACATTTATAAGATCGAAGACGACAAAATTCTGGCGCAGGAAGTGCAGACTGGTCTCTCCAGCCTGACGCGGGTAGAAGTGCTCAAAGGGATTCCGGAAGGCGCGTTGATCGCGCTGGGCGCAGTCAATGCGCAACCTTTGCGCAATGGCATGGATATAAAGGTGGTCGAGCGTTGAGGTCTCTTGTCCGGTTGGCGGCTCTCTTTTTCTTAGTCATTGGTTCAGGAGTGATGGGGCCGATGGCCGCAGCGGATGCCGATCCGGCTGCTCTGCTCAAGGCCGGCAAGGCCGACCAGGCAATCCATGCGCTGAATCTGGCCATTGCGCGCGCGCCCAATGAGGCACGATGGTACAACCTGCTGTGCCGCGTTTACTTTCAGCTCGAGCTCTGGGACAACTCCATGCACATGGCGGAAAAGGCGCTGGCGCTTGATCCGCAAAACAGCTCCTATCATTTGTGGCTGGGGCGCGCGATGGGCAGAAAAGCGGAAGATGCGAATCCTTTTACGGCTTTTGGGCTGGCGCGCAAAGTAAAAATTGAATTTGAACGGGCCGTGGCCCTGGATAAAGACAATCTGCCGGCACGCGCCGACTTGAGCGAGTTCTACCTGGAGGCCCCGGGATTTCTGGGCGGCGACAAGAACAAAGCCAAACAGCAAGCCGACTTTGTTGCCGGGCATGATCGCGCGCTGGCCAGTTACATTTATGCGCGCGTGCAGGAAAAGCAGGGCAACACCGGCGCGGAA
>DATBVH010000312.1:0-4288 GCA_036515395.1 Candidatus Angelobacter sp. | reverse complement strand
ATGGCCGTGGCGGCGGTGGCGGCGGTGGAAGAGGCGGCAATCGCGGCGGTGGTGGTGGCGGCGGTCGCAGATACTAAGATTCAATGACACAAAAAGACGCAGGCTTTTGGCCTGCGTCTTATCTTTTGCGGCGAAGTTGACCTTACACAAACTCGACGGCAGGCTTGTGCGGAATAATGCCGGCCTGGTAACCCATGTCCAGAAGTTTCACCACGGCCTGTTTACCGTCGTCACCGTAATCAAGCGTCCGATCATTCACATACATGCCCACAAAGCGGTCTGCCATCTGCGTATCCAGGTCGCGCGCAAACTGCATAGCATAAGCCAGCGCCGGCTCGCGATGATCGAGCGCATACTGAATGCTGTCGCGCAAAGCCCGTGTAACTTGCGCAATCAACTCCCGCCCCAGTTCGCGGCGAATCGCGTTTCCGCCCAGCGGCAGCGGCAGTCCGGTCTGCTCATGCCACCATTTTCCCAGATCAAGAATGCGCTTGAGTCCTGAGCGCTCATACGTGAGCTGCCCTTCATGGATGATCAATCCAGCTTCATACTTGCCGGCCAAAACTTCAGGAATAATTCGATCAAACGGCACCACGGCGGTTTCGATTTTTGGCGCAAACAATTTGAGCGCAAGGTATGCCGTCGTCATCGTGCCCGGGACAGCAATCTTCATGGTCTTTAGCTCTTCCAGTCCGACCATCCGCGGAGAAATCACCATCGGCCCGTACTGTTCGCCCACGCTTCCGCCGCAGGGCATCAGCGCGTATTTATCCTGGACGTATGGATAAGCGTGGAAGGAGATGGCGCTCACGTCATAAAAACCTTCCATGGCTTTGCGGTTCAGGGTCTCGATGTCCGTAAGCGTGTGAGAAAACTTCAAACCCGGCACGCGCACTTTATTGGTGGCCAGGGCATAGAACATAAAAGCGTCGTCAGAGTCAGGGCTATGAGCGACAGAAATTTCGCGAACGGCGGAAGATACAGACGAAGATGACATAGTTGAAATCCTACAACACTCTGAGCGTTCATGCGGGCAGCGGAATAATCTATTGGTAGTGTAAAAATGACAGTAAAAGTGATCGTGTAAAAGTTTTCACAGCAGCCTTGGATCAGGCGTTCAGAAATCGTAATCAGGCTAAGCTTTTTCTACAGGTTCCTGCTCCGGCGCCACTTCCACCACCGAGGTCGGCGGGACGACGTGAGGCCGTTGCAAATGCCAGCGCAGTCGCCACACCATGGCGCCCACCGCCGCCACAATGGCCACGATGGAAAGCGCTAACAGGACGTACAGGGCCTTCATCAGCATTTGCGGCTAGCATACCAGAGCTGCTCGCCGGGCGACCGGGGAAAAGCTCTTAGACGCCCACGGGGAAAGGCTTAGTATGGGGCTCGCGCGCGGCCCCACCACGGCGTTCAAACCGGCCTTGCAGCAATGACATTAGGCCTGTGTACCAATATCCCAGCACAAAAAGCAGCAGGAACGGGATCGTCCAGTAATTGCCGCTGGTAAAAGCGTAAGCGCACATGCCGACAAAATAAGTTCCCACCAGCAGCTCCAGCCACGGAACAATGCCGAGCCGGCGACGATATTTCTGTCCCTGGGCCTTATCAGCTTTCGATTGCACTGCATATTTGGGTGTCCGCTTAAATGATGATTTGATGCCCAGTAGCGCCTCAATCACCGCGCGGGTGTTGGTCAGTGTAAGGCCGATGCCCAGCGCCATAAGGAAGGGAAGAAATAAAAATGTGCGCGGCCAACGCCGAGGAAAAAGCTCTTTCTGTGAAACCAGATAAAAACTGGAAATGGAAAACGTGGATGCCATGAAGAGCGGCAGATCAATCACCAGCATCTGGAACCAGCCGCCAAATGACCGGATAATCATGGCTGGCATCAGCAGCGTGGAAAGCACGATCATCAGCGGATAGCTCAGGTTCGCGCTCAGGTGATAAAACGCTTCCACCTTTATCCGGAACGGCGCTTTGCTCTTGAATACCTTAGGCAGAATTTTCTTGCCTGTCTGGATCAGGCCCTTGGCCCAGCGTGCCTGCTGGGTCTTGAATGCCGTCATCTCGATGGGCAGCTCCGCCGGACATTCCACGTCCTGCAAGTACTTAAACTTCCATCCTGCCAGCTGTGAGCGATAAGAAAGATCGGTGTCTTCAGTGAGCGTGTCATGTTCCCAGCCGCCCGCGTCTGCAATGGCCTGGCGACGCCACATGCCCGCCGTGCCGTTGAAGTTGAAAAAGACCTGGCTGCGCGACCGTCCGCCGTGCTCCAGCACAAAATGCCCGTCAAGCAGAATCGCCTCGACCTCGGTGAGAAATGAATAATTGCGATTCAGATGCGTCCACCGCGTCTGCACCATGCCGATCTTGGGATCGGTAAAGTGGTGCACCACGCGCATCAGCCAGTCTTCCGGAGGAACAAAGTCAGCGTCGAAGATGGCGACCAGCTCACCCTTGGCTGTTAGAAGCCCATTTTGCAGCGCGCCGGCTTTGAAGCCCTCGCGATTCGTTCGATGAATATAAGTAATGGGATGGCCCAGCGCGGCGTAGCGATCCACCACGGCTTGCGCCACTGTTACCGTTTCGTCCGTTGAATCATCCAGCACCTGGATATCAAGCTTGTCTTTGGGATAGTCGAGCTTGCAGATGGATTCCACCAGCCGGTCCACCACAAACTGCTCGTTGTAAATCGGAAGCTGGATCGTCACGCGCGGAAGATCTTCAAACTTTGCCGCAGGCTCGGTAGTCCGGTTCTTGCGATTGCGGTAATACATATACACCAGCGCGTACCTGTGCATGCCGTAACCGGCCAGGATAACCATCACAATGAAATAAGGAATAAGCAGCGCCAGATCAAAGCCATTAGGGGAATAGAGACCCTTGAAAGTCCGATCCATGAATTGGCTCTTAAAATAATGGACCAGCCCCTTCTGCGAATTGGCAAAGAGCAACAGCGCAAGATTGAAACACACGTTCAAAATATGGTCCCCCAAACAGCTAGCAGCGCAAACGGCACATTATAAATCATCATAGACGAACAAAAGAAGAAAGCATTTAGGAACGGCTGGGATGGCGCGAGTTGGCGGGGAAACACCGCGGAGCCACAGATATATGCGAAAAACGCGCGAATAACTATCCTGTGGCCCGCTTCGCTTTTGCAAACTCAGTTGTCGTTCAAGCCGAAGGGCGAGCGTGTACGTAGCCGCTCTTTCCATGTGCGTTCGACCCTGACCACCTCATTGGGATCCAGGTCTGGTGAGACACGCTGGAGAATGCTAAACCGAAACTGTTGCGGATCACGTTTTCGAAGCAAAGTGTTCCCACCATGCCCTGAAGCAGCATAATTCAACCATCTGCCGAGGAGATTATCAGCGCCATAAGCAGAACCGACGTAACCCTTGCCATCGGAGACATCCAGAATGTAGTAAATGCCTCGCCACTGTGAAAGCGCGGATCTCCAACGACCTGGGAGGATTTTAAGGATCTCCCAGGTGAGTGCTATTTCATCCCATGCTGGCATAGCAGCCTCCAACGCACTATCTTCCAAAATCGCCGCGATAAGCATTTCGTTCCGATGCGCCCGACGCCACCAAGTCCGCTCTCCCCCAGGCCATTGCACAATCAGCTTGCCTTTCCAAGAGGTATGGAAATCTGTCAGAGCCAGATCGAACCAGAGGACCGATGTTCGAGAGTCTTCAGCAGTGAACCCCCTCATGCCAAACTTCTTCATCTCAACGTAAGCCGGAATCTCCCAGTATTGCTTTTTTGTAAGGGGTCGCGATTTGCCGATTGAATATAAGCCGATGAACAGAGCTTTGCCCGGTTCTTGGCCAATGAACGAAGCGATATAACCAACTCCCTGCATTGCCTTTTCGAGCTTTTTTGTCTGGGTCTGTTGGTAGGCATTGAATACGTCTGGCTTCTGAGCAGCAAGTAGCGGAAGGACTTTGTTCAGTTCAGGCTCGGTAGGTCGATGCCGGAGCACTAACACTTGCTGGGGATCAATATTCTTAGCGAGCAGAAGGTCATTCAGGTTCATTGTCGTGTTATCACCAAACGATTAGATTTTTATTCTGGGTTTTGCCAGCAAGCCCCCTACACAAAGGCTTTAGCTCGCTGAGAGAACTGGGGGGAAACCTAGTGGTTAACGCCCGAGGCTCACAGTTTATCAGCACAACTGGATAGGCTCTCAAGGCGTTGTATAGAATCCAATGCATGCCAGCCGCAGCAACCAAGACCATTATCACAGTCGTCAGCAATATGGGTAAACCTTGCCCTCTCT
>DATBVH010000311.1:0-7234 GCA_036515395.1 Candidatus Angelobacter sp. | reverse complement strand
TCACTACGATTGGCAATTTGCTATCCGCCTGTTGCACCTTGGAGAGCAGATCGATCCCTTCCTGTCCGGAGGTGGTGTCCCTTTGATAATTCAGGTCCATCAGCATGATGTCGAATTCGTTGCTCTGCACCGCTTCCAGCGCGGAAGCCGGACTGCTGACCGTTTCCGTCGAGAAGCCTTCAGCTTTCAGCAACAGGCGCAGCGCTTCGCGAACATCCGCTTGATCGTCGGCAATCAAAATGCGCACCGGCTCAGACCTGGTCGCTGTGGTGCTCACGAATTCCTGTGCTTTAGTCGACACCAAAACTTCTCCTGCTTTCAAAAACTTCACTGCTCGACGCGGCTATGCCGTCGCGCTACCACTCGGGACTACAGCCGAATCTTCCACAATCCATCCGTCTTTGAGCTGAATAATGCGGTTGCCAAACGACGCATTCGATTCCGAGTGTGTTACCTGAATAATCGTAGTTCCCTGCTGGTTCAATTTTCTGAACAGCTCCATGATCTCCTTGGCCTGTCCCGAATGCAGATTGCCGGTTGGCTCGTCGGCCAGAATCAATTTTGGATTCCCCGCAACGGCGCGCGCCACGCCCACCAGCTGCTGCTGTCCGCCGGAAAGCTGGTTGGGATAAAGGTCTTTCTTGCCGACGATCTGGAACCGATCCAGAATATCCGCCACCATAGACGCGCGCTGCGCTCGCGGAATATCACGGTAAGAAAGCGGCACATCAATATTTTCCTGCACCGTCAGGTTATCCAGCAGGTGATAGCTCTGGAACACAAAGCCCACATATCTGCGATTCAGCTCAGCCCGCTTCTTGCGATCGAGCTTGTGCACCAGCTGATCGGCGAAGACGTATTCGCCGGCCCAGCCGTCGTCCAGCATACCGACAATGCTCAGCAGCGTGGTCTTCCCTGCGCCAGAAGGGCCCATGATGGTGACAAACTCGCCCTCTTTTATATCCACATTAATGCGCCGCAGCAGCCACACCGTGCCCGCCGGGCTCTTGATAGTTTTTTCAATGTTGCGAAGTTGAATCATGTGTCCTTTGTCCAAAGCTTCAAGGGATCAGCGAGCAGCGCTCTCGATTGCCTTTTTATCTCGCCGGGCGATTTTGGTAATTGAGTAATCGGTAAATGAGTAATTTTCAAGACAGAATCCAAGGACCACTTCGGGCGAGAGCAACCGCACGCTCTCATCAATTACCCAATTACCAATTTACCAACTCTCTCCATTTTCTCATGGCCACAAAGCCGCCATCTTTATCAATCAGACGGGTCAAGCTTATTCATACCGCAACGCGATCATTGGATCCACTTTTGTGGCCCTCCGCGCCGGAATGTAGCTGGCTACCAGCGTGATCGCCAGAAGCACAGCAATCACCAACAGCATGGAAACCGGATCAGTGCCCTTGAGCCCAAACAGCATCGACGAAAAAAGCCTGCTCGCCAATATCGCTGAGGGAATTCCGATTACCACTCCTAGCAGCACAAGTGTTCCTGCTTCCCGCAAAATCATTTTCAGCACACTGCCGCGTTGCGCGCCCAGTGCCATTCGCACGCCAATTTCGCGGGTCCGTCCAGCCACTGAGTATGAGAGGACTCCGTACAGCCCAATCGCGGCTAAAAGCAGCGCAAGACCGGCAAAAAAGCTGGATAGCCGGGCGATAAGTATCTGATCGCTGATGGCGCGGTCCGTCAGTTCATTGAGCGACCGAATATTATTCACGGGGATGTTGGCATCCAGGTTCTTAATCTGTTTGCGCACCGCCTCAGCCACGGCAACAGGATTTCCCACCGTCCTGATCATAACGTTCACCACAGGGAGTGGGCCCAGGGCTTGCGAAAGCGGTAGGTAGAACCTTCGATCCACGCTGCCTTTGAGCTTGTGGTCACGCGCATCGCGTGCAACTCCCACAATTTCTACCGGTCCCTTGGATCCCGGATCATCAACAATGAATTTTCTGCCGATTGGATTCGCTTTACCAAAATAAAACTTCGCCATCGTCTCATTAATTACGGCGACCTTGGGCGAAGTCTCAGTGTCTTGCAGGCCAATATCGCGGCCCAGAAGCATTGGAATTCCCACACCGCGAAAATAGTCCGGACCTACCTCGTCGAAGGCGGCCTGCAGGTCAGCATCATTCTTTGATGTATATCCCTCCACCTTGATAGTGTTTCCCGATTCACTTCCGCTGAACAGCCCGTTCTTTGAACTCGTAACCGCGCGCACTCCCGGCAGACTGCCAATCTGCTCCGCCAGTTGATTGGCAAAGCTCGTGGTCCGGGCGTTGTTATACCCCGCAGCCAATGGATCGGTGGAAACTACCAGCAGATGCTCGCGGTTATAGCCCAGGTCCACATTGCGCATATTTTGCAGACTATGCACCAGCAGTCCCGCAACAAACAGCACCAGCAGTGACACCGCAACCTGTCCTGTCACCAGCAATTTTCCCCAGTTCCAGCCGGCATTGGCGCTGCTTCCATTTTGCGAGCCGGACTTCAACGTCAAAGCCACAGCAACGCGGCGTGAACGCAACGCGGGTATCAGGCCAAACAACACGCCCGTAAGTAGGCACACCGCAGCGGTAAAAAGAAACACCCGCAGATCGGGCGAAGCTTCCAGATCGTTGTTTCGGCTTAGTTTCAGCAGGGCGTTCGTGCCCCAACGGGCGAGCAACAGTCCTAACGCTCCACCTGAAAAAGCTAAAAGAATGCTTTCCGTCAAAAGCTGGCGAACTATGCGGCCCGGAGCGGCTCCAATCGCCACTCTCACGGCAAATTCTTTCCTGCGGGAGGAAGCTCGCGCCAGCAGCAGGTTGGCCACGTTGACGCACGCAATAACCAGGACCAGCGCCACAATTACCATAAGCAACAAGAGAGGTTGCTGGAAGTCGCCACGCAGATCAGAGAAACCGCCTCCACCTGCGCTCACCGGGACCTTGGCTGCCTTCAGATTGTCGAGATCGTCTTTGGAAAGTTTTGCCTTCAACGGCCCGCTGACTAACTGCTGAAGTAGCAGGTTCAAGTTCGCGGCGGCATTCTCCACCGTCACTCCGGGCTTGAGGCGAGCTATCACGTGCAACCAGCTCGCGTTGTAGTCTTCTAGCCATTTGCGGCCACTGATCACTTGCTCTTGCATTGTCACAGGGACCCAGACATCTTGCGCGTCGCCCACGGTGTCACCATAAAATCCTGGAGGCGCAACGCCAATCACAGTAAAAGGATAATTGTTGAACCGCAAAGTCTGGCCAACAATGTTGGGATTTTCACCCAGCTTATTTTTCCAGAAGCCGTAACTCACCACTGCCACCGGATGGGCGCCCGGCCCAGAGTCGTCATCCGGTGTAATCACGCGTCCGTACAGTGCGTTGACGCCCAACACTGAAAAGTAATTACCGCTGACTAAAACGCCGGTGGTATTGCCGGAAATTTCGCCGATGGAATCGCCTGTCACCCGCAGCCGATGCGCTTCACCAGAAGCCAGCACTCCAGTGAAGACACTGCTTCCGTCTCGGATATCGCGATACAGCGGATACGAAAATACCCTTACTCCCGGATCGCCCATCCTGCGGGAATGGACTTCTGTAGGATCGCCCACCACTACCAGCTCCCCTGGATTCTTCACCGGCAGCATCTTGAGCATGACTGCATTTTCCAGGCTGAAGATGGCGGTGTTCGCGCCAATGCCAAGCGCCAGCGTCAGCACGGCGACGGCGGTAAAGGCAGGATTCTTGCGCAGCATGCGCAGCGCGTATCGGAGGTCTTGAAGAAAAGTTCCCATGGAATCACCGGCTATATAAGTGTGACGCTAATGTAAATCCTTTTTATAAACGTCGTCATCCCGATGTCCGTTAAGCGAGCGTGCACCTTTACCAAAGCGCGAGTAGGACCGGAGGGACCTTGTGCTTGCCTTTGAAAATTCATGCTATCTATAAATCGTTAACTGAATCAACTTTGCGGATCGAACTCGTGAAGCGCCAAACTGCATTGTCCTCACATCCTTCTGCCCCATTGGCACACGTATCGCTACTTGTTCCTTACATCATTAAATATCAGCCTTGATTTATATCTCGCTGCTCGTAGCTCCGGTATCGTGCAGCGCGCCCAGTGCCCATGCGGCATTCTTGCGCGCCTCTGCCTGCGGAGAATTCTTCAACACCCGGATCAGCGGCTCAATGGAAGGATGTCCAATGTTAACCAGGGCTGCGGCCACTTCTTCCCCCAGCGTAATTTTATCCAGCGGACGCTGGCGGTACTGCTTGGCGTCCACCTCAGTCGGGTCGCCCAAAAATTCCAGAAGTGAATCAACGGCTCCAGCCGCGGCGGACTTCTGTTGTCCAAACCAATACGCCGCTGCTGCTTTCTGCTGCGGCCTTCCCGACCGAAGCATGGCAATATGGCGCGCAAAAGCATCGGTGTCTCCACCGCCTGCAACGGTTGTGCCCCGCTTGGGACCAAAGCCGGTAAGAATGAAGAGAACCATTCCTATACAGAGGGCAAAGCCTGCTTTCTTGACTTCACGCATACCCAACTCCTTGTCTTAGGGCAGCGGCGCCGATCGCCGAAAGTTTACTTGCTTTCCCGTGCCCTGAGAGCGTGGCACACAGGGTGGATTGGCACGTTTTGTGCCGAAATGACATCTTCTCATAACTTATTGAAAACGCTAAACAGAATAGAAGATGATTGCCTCCAGACTCGCCCTTTGGGTGTTCGCTAACGCAATGGGCTGTTCGGAATCGAACACCCATAAGGACGCTCAAGGACGCGCTAAAGTTCCTTAAAAAGTTCCTTATTTGGGATTTATACCGAAGAAATTAGGGTATGGCGGGATTGGCTTGATTCTGTAAGTACAGCGTCGGCAGAGATTGGTAACTCTTGAGACCAGCGGGCCGATTCCTCGAGCCTCACCGAAGCCATGCAAGAGATTTCCTGCGATGTTGAGTTCGGCCCTCGGAACAGCAGGTCATTGTGTAAGTGTTGTAGTTACCTTGACGGTCTTGTAAGCGCGAGACTGGCATCACAGAACGTACCTGTATCCCTCGACGACCTTTTTCAGATCGAAGTCCGCATCTGACTCGATGCACATGCTTAGTTGAAAAACTTATCCCCTTCGTATGCTATCCCGAATCCCGATGGCGAGCGTTGGTGAGCCGAGCGGTGAGGGAACGGCTCCGCTGCTTTGCAGGATCTTGAGACACCTGCTCGACGAAAAGTGCGAATCCGGTGACGCAAGCCCCAGTTTTGGCTATCATTAGGCGCCTTCTGCTTTACAAAAAAAGCAAATCTCACCACGGATGAAAGGATTTACAAACTCAATATTCTCTATTGAACTTCTTTGATCCTTGTAAATCAGTGTTATCACTGTGATCAGCGGTGAGGTTTAGATTTTTTGTGCAAGGCCGGCACCTTCTTAAAGGATTGTTCGGCCCGCTCTATTTAGGCCCTCTATTTCGTCTCCGAACCCAGGGTTTTTTAGCTCAACACACAACGCCGTTCCGTTCGCAGCAATCAGAGTAGAAGGAAGATTATGCGCATGTATATTTGCAATTTCCCCCGCATGCAGGCGCTCAGGATCGGATGCGCGCTCTTTGCCGCGTCCTTGAGTCTGCCCTTATCCGCGCAGACCGCTCGAATCCACAGCAGCGAAGCACAACCTAATTTGCGTATTGACGTAAAAGTGGTCCCCGCCGTCGCTATTCATCATCGAGATAAAGATGATGATAAGGACAAGGATAAAGACAGAGATCGAAAAGATGACGCCCGGAAAGACGACGCGGTCTCTTACAATCTGAATCCCCGGCAGGAAGAATTCTCCGTGACAGAAGAAACGCGTCCCATGCTGATTGACTCCGGCAGTTCAGTCCGGCAGGAGCAGGTTCGGGCCGTTACAGTAGTACCGAAGTAGCGGTGGCCGTAGAGAGCTATTGCTTCGGAGCGTCCACCAAATAGGGCGCCAGTTCCGGATTGCTGATCACGATGGTTGCTCCCTGCACCTGGATTGGCTCCGGCGGTAATTTAACCTGGCCAACGGGGACTTTCATTCCCGGCGGTAACTCTTTTATCGGGACCAACGTCACGGTCAGGTCTCCTGCCGGCAGATCACGCAGCAGGAAGTTTCCCAGCGCATCCGTCTTGACCACGGTATGTCCAGCCGTTATCTGCACTCCGGCTAACGCCACCAGGTTATACTCGCCCGCGATGGTAGGCCCGCTGGTGCCTTGTTGGAAGCGCCCTGATTGCTGGCCCGCCCTTCCACCCGCCTGGCCGCCGCGCTGGCTGCGCACTGATCCGGGAGGCATTCCGCCAATCTTTAGCTTGCCGTTGTCAGCCGGCTGTGCCGCAGATTCTGCCAGGACTTTTACAAATACTCTGCCAGCAATCGATCGCATGGCCCGCGCCGGAATATTTTCCACCACCGTGGAAACCGGCGTCACGTGCAAGGTGAAAGTGTCTTCAGGAAGTGAATAGTTCGCCGGCAGCGTGCTCGCATCCACGGTGATCCTGTAATCGCCAGGAGGCAAGTCATCAACCTCAAAGTCGCCGGTATCCTGCGCAACGACGTTGCGGTGCGTGTTTCCATCGTCCAGCGTCAGGTGAACTCCGGTCAGCCCTTTTGCATCAGGCGTTCGGTTGCCGTCGAGATTCAGATCGTTGAATACGCTTCCGGTGACCCGGGCAAAATCGACGACCCCAAAATTCACCATGCCGATCTTCTGCCGGATCAGATCGACAGAGGCCTGATTCTTGGTAGTCATGCGCACGGGCCCGGCAAATTGCGTCAGTGACAGTGACACCGTATGCTCGCCCTGGCTAACGTCAGTAAACTTGTATCGGCCTTGCTCGTCGGTTTCTGTAATCTCGCCATCATCCAGTCGCACACGCAAGCCCACTAATCCTTGTTCGCCAAAGTTAAATGTGCCGTTCACGTTGTTGTCACGGAACACGCGGCCCTCAATCAGCCGTCCGGCTTTGCGCGTCGGAATGAGCGCTCCGGGCATGGCGCTAAATCGTTTGGTGAACCCGAAATACATGAGCGTGGTCCGCTGGACGGTATTGGCTGTATTGCCCAGGACCCAAATGTTCGTCAGGCCTGAATTGAAATCAAGCGATGGACGCACCTGATAAGCCAGCGAGTATCCAACATACGGCGTCCATGAATCGGTCTTGCCGTTGGAGGCACGGGCAAAAGCAAAATTGGGATTCAGGCTCAGCTTCTTGCCCATGCGCAGCT
>DATBVH010000310.1:0-2342 GCA_036515395.1 Candidatus Angelobacter sp. | reverse complement strand
CACTCGCGCTTTATCGAACACTTCCCTACCTGCCAGCAGCCGATGTATTCCAGCAACGCCCACGTCATAAAGATGAGCGACTTCATTGCCCATGATTTCTGCCGTTACCAGGGCTTCTTCCGCCACAGGAATATCGCTGGTCCCGGCGGAGATAATCACGACCATACCTTTGCCGTAATTCGCTGCATCCTGCTGCAGGATGATGGCCCTGGCAAGTTCCCGGTACTCGGCTTTGCGGATCAGTTTTTTCACCGCCCGAAAATGATCCGCCGTAGCTCTGGTTGCAAGAACATTTCCGCCCTGCGCTGCCATGCTCTTAAAAATCTTTGCCACCTGCGCCGGTGTCTTGCCTTGAGAAAAAATTACTTCCGGCATCCCCGACCTCACTCGGCGATGGTGATCAATCTTGGCGAACCCCAGGTCCTCAAAAGGCATGTGCCGCAGGCGGGCTACAGCGTCGTCAGGCGAGAGAGTGCCCTTGCGGACGTCTTGTAGCAATTTTCGGAGTGAGAGCGAGTCCATCTGAGAGTTCAGATTAACACTAAAACCAAATCTACCACGGAGGCACAGAGACACGGAGAACAGCGAAAAGGGGTTTTATTTCAGATTGAAACGACACTAGCTAAAGCAAGACTGAACTCCAAGCAGAAGAAGGGTTTCAAGAAATCCACTATTGCTCTCCGTGCCTCAGTGTCTCAGTGGTAGGTTTTTCTTTTACGAGAAGAGCTTACTTTGTGCAGGATTTACGTATCGCGCCAATTCGAAGTAGGTCTTCTTGGCGGCTCCAGGTAAATGGGTCTTGCGGAAGAAAAGAGAACGCAAAAAGCTCTTACTCATCGACCCAGCAAGATACGCCTCATGCATCTCTGCGCCCAGCATGGCGCCAAGATGCCGGACCAGGAATTCGCGCTTTTTTCCGGTGGACGCAATGCCAGTGGCGATCACGCGAGGCAATTCTGAACGCAGGCGCGCATGCCCTTCTGCTTCTTTGTGCAATACCAAAAACTCAATCATCTCGCGATGCTCGCGAGCACTGAAAGCCTTGTGTTTTGTCACGGCATCGCGGGGCTGGCTGCTGAGCGCCCGGAAATCATGCTGGCGCATGACCGGATAGTGCGGCAGTAGGACGCGCGCCCCAAATGTGATAAAAGCGCGCTCAATCACGTCAAAATAAAATTGGTCCTGGTGTGAGCTGCCGGCCCATGGACCGTTGGAACAGGCTGCGCCACGGCATTCATACTGGACAAAGCGCACAGCTTCTTCCGCCGCGTTGGAGAGTTGAAAGCGTTTGATCAACAGGAGATTGTGTTTGGGCGAATAGATGCAGCCTTGCTGTCGCAGCTTCTCCAACATGGGCCGCCGCTCTGCGGCGGGAATCTCCTTGCGCACCAGCAGCTTTTCAAAATCCCGGGCGCCCGGCCGCAAATAAACTTCAGGATAATCTTCTACCAGCGCGCTGGAATGGCTGCCGGTAACAGGCGAGTATTGCTCCAGGCCCATGGATCGCATGAACGTATCCACCAGGTTATAGAACGTAGGCGCAAGATCGGGCTGGTTCGGCTCAGTCCGCCACTTGCCGATGTAGATGCGGTAGCTCTCGTATTTTTCCAAAGGCGTAGCGTTAAATACGCAGAGCACGTCATCATTCACCTGGACGCCATGAACACTGTCGCTCAGCTCGCCCGCCGCTTTCCAATAAAGTTCGTCGAGGTTTTGCAGCACGGTGAGAACGCGATCGCGTGGCCGCAGCAGGCGCAACCAGTGCGGCAGATGTTCGGGCGCAAGATGCGCTTCGCCAAACAGCGTAAGCACCCGGGCTTCAGGATGCGCGCGGCGGATCTGCGCGATCTGTGTGGCGGCATGGCGGTCACGCGCGCCGATCTTGCGCATGTTTCCGCGTGGCTTAAGATCAATCCCATATATCGGGCAACAATGTTTTTTGGCCTGGCGCAACAGATGAGCGAACGGTTCCCAGTCATATCCCCATTCTGCGTCATAGCGTATGCCTGCGCGAAGCTCGTCTTCACTGATTTCGCCGCGCAGCCATTCGTCCAGCACGAATTGATCGCGACTGAAAACCATTTCCAACGCCAGCACCACCGGACGGTCGCTCTGCCCTAATTGTCCAATCAATGACGCAGCAAAATCCTGGGAGGCAGCCAGAGCGTGATAGTCGCCTATTAAAAGGACATCGGCAGTGGCGCACTGCTGCTTGAATTCGTTATCGGTGAGACTGCGGCGGTAATCGCGAAAGGCTTCGCTGAAATCGCGAACGTATTTCAGGCGGCCGTGCGGATCGGTAGCGCTGATCTCGCGTTTCACTTGCAGCAGTGCGAGTTGCT
>DATBVH010000309.1:0-3093 GCA_036515395.1 Candidatus Angelobacter sp. | reverse complement strand
TGCCTTTGCTGAAGTCGGCCATCGGCATGCGGTCTGTAATCACTGGATCAAGATCAAGCTTGCCGGCTTTGAGCAGCGCGTTCATCTGAAACCATGTTTTGTACATCAGGCGTCCGTTAATTCCCTGCACCAGCGCGCCTTTAAAAATAATGTCATTGGCCAGGTTCAGCTCCATCGGCTTGGAAGGAATCCCCAGCAACGAAGCACGTCCGCCCAGCCGCAGGATTTTGAAGCCCAGGCGGATCGCGTCGGGATGGCCGGACATTTCCAGGATCACGTCCACGCCGGTACCACCCGTCGCATCCATTACCTGCTCGTAAACGTTGTCTTTGGCGGGATTGAGAACGTGGTCAGCCTTCATCTTTTGCGCCAGCTTTCGCCGATGGTCGTTGATTTCCAGCGCATACACTTCACTGGCGCCACAGGCGCGCGCCACGGCAATACAGAACAGGCCAATGGGCCCGCAGCCGATGATCGCAACTGTTTTGGCCGCGATCTCTCCGGCTAAAACCGTGTGTACGGCATTCCCCAGCGGATCAAGCACGCTGGCATAGTCCGCTGGGATGCCCGGGTCAATCTTCCATATATTTGATTCGGGAATCTTCACAAACTCGGCGAACGCGCCGTTGGCGTCCACGCCAATGATTTTTACGTGCTGGCAGATATGGGCTTCACCGGTGCGGCACTGGTAGCACTTGCCGCAGGCCACATGCATTTCAGCAGAAACAAAATCGCCTTCTTTCACCGCTGTTACGTTCTTGCCGGTCGCCACAACGTGCCCGCAAAACTCATGCCCGGGAATCAGCGGCGGCTTAATGCGGTTCTGCGCCCACTGGTCCCAGTTGTATATATGCAGATCAGTGCCGCAGACTGACGCCACTTTCACTTTCACCAGAACATCGTCCGGGCCAATTTGGGGAACGGGCATCTGCCGGACGTCCGCTCCCGGCGCGGCCTCCGGTTTTACTACGGCTAGCATGGTTTCAGGCATTCAATTCCTAAGTTGAGCGGGTGATCGAGCGCAAACTCCTTATTTTAACAAATGAGATTGCCTCTTTCTGAAATCCCGAAGCGAAGCTGAGGGAGGCACATGATGCCATAGCTGCCGCAGTGAAACGGCAAACAGAACCTTGTGCCGTAGGCGTTTGAAACGGCCCGTTGCACAATCGCTTGCGTTGCATCATAATTAAACAATCAGTTAATTCATGGTTTCAGCTATTAAATCCGGCAAATCCGGCTCGCGCGGCGAGCCTGAAAAGACCCGCGCCGCCATCCTTAACGCTGCATTGGAAGAGTTTGCCCATGAAGGCGTCACGGGCGCGCGTACCGATGAAATTGCGCGTCGCGCCGGCGTGAATAAAGCGCTGCTGTATTACTACTTCAAAGACAAAGAGGGCCTCTACGCCGCAGCGTTGGACCAGGTTTTTTCCGGGCTGCATGAAAGAGTCGCCACCGTGCTTGAGCGGGCCGATCTTCCACCGCGCGAAAGATTGCTTCTCTACGCGCAGACGCATTTTGACTACATTGCCAGCGCACCCGTTTACCCGAGGCTGGTGCAGCGGGAGTTCATGCGCAGCGCGGGCCGCGCTCTTTCACCCGCCGCCAGCCGCATCATGGAGCGCCACGGCAAGCCTTTGTATAACCGCCTGGAAAAACTGATCGTAGAAGGGATGAGCGCAGGGGATTTTCGCAAGGTCGATCCTATCCAGACCGTGACTTCCATCATCGGAACCATCGTTTTTTATTTCATCAGCATGCCTGCGCAGCACTTTATGCATGCCGGCGATCCCGCCTCTCCGGAACGGATCGCGGCCCGCCGGGCTGCCGTGCTCGACTTTATTTGCGCGGCGATTTTCACTCCTGCGGCAGCGCAGAAGGTTTGCAAATCATGAGCACGCGCAACCGCTTTTTTGCTTTTCTTGGGCTGCTGCTGGTTATTGCCGCCGTTTATTATTTTTTCTCTGCCGACCACTCGTCTGATCTTGTCTTAATCGGCACCGTTGACGCCAATCAGGTTGTAGTCAGCCCCAAAATCAGCGGCCGCATTGAGCGTTTGTCCATCGATGAAGGCACTGAAGTCAAGGCCGGAGACACCATCGCCGTGCTTGACGCACAGGAACTCACCGCCGATCGCCAGGCCGCGGAAGCCGTGTTGGCTAGTCTTCGTCACCAGGTTTCGCAGACACGCGCAACAGAAGAACAGACAGCCGGTGAAACATCCAGCGGCGTGGTAAACGCAGAAGCGAGGGCGCGCGCTGCCCAGGCAACACTGCTTCAGTCCCAGGCTGATCTGCAACGCATCCAGGGCGATACTCGACGGTCCATCGCATTAGCAAAGCAGGGAATTGCATCGCAGCAACAGGCAGACCAGGCTGAAGCTCAACTCAAAGCCCAGGAAGCTTTGGTGCGCGCGGCAGAAGACCAATCTCGCGCGGCGCAGGCTGATTTGGTAACGGCACAGGCGCGCACACGCCAGACGCAAGCTGCGCAGAGCAATGTTGCTTCTACCCGCGCACAGCAGTTGAATGCCAAAGCCCAACTGGAAGCCGCTGAAGCCCGCCTTGGCTATACAAAAGTCACCGCGCCCGTGAGTGGAATCGTTACGGTGCGCGCTGCCCGCGAAGGCGAGGTCGTCAACCTGGGCCAGCCGATCGCCATCATCACAGACCTGAGCGACACCTGGGTGCGAGCCGCAATTCCTGAGACAGAAGCCGTTCACATTGGGCTCGGAGACAAACTCAATGTCCGCCTGCCGTCCGGCGATATTGTCTCTGGCAAAGTTATTTTCAAGGCACCGGAAGCTGATTTCGCCACACAACGCGACGTAAATCGCCGCAAGCGCGACATCAAAGCTATCGCACTCAAACTGCAGGTGGATAACAGCAAGAAGAATCTCGTTCCCGGAATGACGGCCGATGTCATGGTTCCTAAATCCAAAGTGGAAGGCCGCTGATGCCAACCCACGCGATTCAGGTCATCGATATAGTGAAGCGCTTCGGGAACTTCACCGCGGTTGACGGTGTCTCTTTCGCGGTGGAAGAAGGCGAAATCTTCGGCCTGCTCGGGCCCAACGGCGCGGGCAAGTCAACCTTG
>DATBVH010000308.1:0-2090 GCA_036515395.1 Candidatus Angelobacter sp. | reverse complement strand
TCTGCGCCTGAGCGCCGGAAGGGAATCGGCAACGCTCTTCTGCAGGCACTGCTCGAAGCCGTCCGGCAAGCCTGCGGCGAAGCTGTTCTGCTGGAAGTTCGCGAGTCCAACGAATGCGCACGATGCTTCTATTCGAGAGCCGGATTTCAGCAGAGCGGACGCCGCAAAGCCTATTATTCCAATCCTTTGGAAGATGCGGTCTTGTACCGCTTGAGCCTGCGCTAAAGCCTTCACTGTGCAAACATTGCACTACTTTTTTGGCATTGCTCCCATATAGGTCGTGTGCTAACGTGAGGCTATATCCCGGTTGGAGGTCTGCTGGATGCTGACTTCGAAAGACCAACTTCTGACCAGTCATGAAGAATTCCGCCGACTGGCTCAGGAGCACTCCCAATACGCGCAACGCCTCGATGCACTCACACAAAAACGTTATCTGAGCGAAGACGAAAAGCTGGAAGAAGTCCGCCTGAAGAAACTGAAACTGCGGCTCAAGGACCAGATGGAATCCATTGAGCGCGAGTATCGGCAGCAGTACGGCGTCAACGTAGCTTAGAATTAATTGCCCAGCTTCTCCGCGGTCCGGCCGCGCGGGGAGCAATCTACCTCACCGAAGGGCGCATCAAGCGCCTTTTTTTATTTATACTTACGTATGTTTTGTTGAGCGAGCAAATCCACCTTTGTAGCGGTCACCGGATATAATTGAAATACTCCCCATGGTTCGTGACGGCTATTATTACGGTCTGACCTTCATTGCCGCCGGCATTCTGCTGGGCTGGCTCACTCGTCCGGTTTGGGCGATTATTCCGTTCCTGCTCGCGGCTTTCTTTATGCAATTCTTTCGCGATCCCGAGCGGAAGATTCCGGATGAGCCCGGCGCAGTGGTATCGCCTGGAGATGGAAAAGTGACCGATGTAGTCGTGGGCAACGACAAACGGCTGCGCATCAGCATCTTCCTGAATGTCTTCAATGTTCACGTAAACCGCTCGCCAATTTCCGGTGTGTTGCGCGAAGTGAAATATGTGCGCGGCAAGTTTGTGAATGCAATGAGCGATCTCTCGGCCGATCAGAATGAGCAGAATATCGCCACGGTCGAGGGCGACGACGGGCAGCGCGTGATTTTCAAGCAGATCGCGGGACTGCTGGCGCGGCGAATCGTCTTTTATCCGAAGACAGGAGATCGCCTGGAACGCGGACAGCGGGTGGGTTTGATTAAGTTCGGATCCCGCGTAGATGTGGTGCTGGACGCGTCCGCGCGCGCGAACGTGAGACCCGGCGATCATGTGAAAGGCGGATCGAGCATTCTCGCCTATATACAGCCGCGCGAGACCGTAGTGGCGGGCACTGTTACCTCAGTCCAGAAAGCGCACTGATGGCAGAGATCACTCCCAGACCGCGACGCAGGATCACGAAGGGGATGTACATCCTGCCTTCGCTATTTACTACGGCCAACGTGGCTTTCGGCTTTTACGCGATCCTGGAGGTGATGCACGCAAACGCCATCGATTTTTGGCATTTCGACAATGCCGCCAAAGCGATTGGTTTCGCCGTGCTGTTTGATGGATTAGATGGACGCATCGCTCGCATGACGGGCACGAGCAGCGATTTCGGCAAGGAACTGGATTCGCTGGCGGATGTAATCACGTTTGGAGTTGCCCCTGCGATGCTTGCATGGGCCTGGGGTTTTCACTTCATGCCCACCGTTCTTCTCGGTCAATGGAATTGGCACCTGAAGCTAACGCAGCTGGGCGCCATCGCGAGCTTCCTCTTCCTGATCGCGGGAGCGAGCCGCCTGGCACGTTTTAATATCACCAGCAATCCACAGCCCTCCAACCCGGGGCGTCCGGGCAAAAAGTATTTCGTCGGCATGCCGATTCCGGCGGGGGCGGGTGTGATCGCCGCGGTCGTGCACTTTCCCGGCGGCGAGCCGCTGGCATCCGCCTACACCGCGCTGGCGTGGTCAGCGTTGGTGACCACCGTGGGATATCTGATGGTGAGCACGTGGCGCTTTTACAGCTTTAAAGACATTGATTTTCGCTCGCGCCATCCGTTCCGTCTGATCGTGTTGTTAGCGGCATTGTTTGGACTGATCT
>DATBVH010000307.1:0-7845 GCA_036515395.1 Candidatus Angelobacter sp. | reverse complement strand
GGGATACTGAGTGGCCAAATCGTCCCAGAATGATCGGTGGGACGCGAGCTCAATGAAGTGCTGCCAACGTTGTTCTGAGTTCTCGCCGCTCAGTCGCCCGGTTACCCTTGCGGCGTTGAGTTCGAGAACGAGCAACCGGCTGACTTTGCTGTGCAGGACCGTATAAAGTGATTCCCGCGTCGCATCGATGATGACATAGCGCTCTCTCGCACTCAATTTAACGAAAGAAAGATGGGTTGCCAATTCGTCCAGAGCAGGCGAAACCAGGCAACCCAGTGACTCATCGAAATGACGCCCTGTCATGTCAATTAACAGCAAGGACGCGTGATTGAGCCGGAGCAAGCAGTGCCACAGGTTATCTCGGCAGTTGCGTTAACAATATCTGCTTCCGCAAACTGCCCAGAAGCAAAGAGCGGACCGGCAGGATTATTCTGTCCTCCGTCCTTGCGCCAATGCTCAACCAACGCCCCACCATATAGTGTGTTATTCATACTATTTTTCTCCTTTTGTAAGTCCCATCTCCGCTTTCAATCGGAAAGGTTCTTATTACGCTACTTATAATCGCGCATTGGCAAATGAGAGAAACATGGCAATATTATTTTTAAGGTTTTCAAGAAGAATAACGTTTGCCGATTTTGCATTAGACGAAAAGGAGAGAGTAATCCGCGGCGGTAAGAACTTTTTAATGTTCCTGATTGCACATTGGTTTGTTTGGAAAATAGAAACAGGCTGAACCAGGAAGTAAATGTTTGGCACTGAGTCTGCCGGAGTGATGGCCTTTTTGTTTGATTTCAGCAATGATTCTTGCTATCACAAAAGCTCTTGATCGGCTTTTCCTGTATGTTGCCTTTGTGTCCTCTGTGCTAAAGGATTTTTTACTATTTCAACTCAGGAAAATCCTCTTCCCTGAACTCTTCCTGCCGCTGCGCGTTCTGAGATCTTTCTGCTTCCGCAGTCCGTAACTGCACGCGGCGAATCTTGCCGGAAATTGTTTTTGGCAGATCGACAAACTCCAATCGCCGCACACGCTTATATGGTGCCAGCACTTTGCGGCTGTGCTGGAAGATCGAAAGCGCGGTTTCGCGCGAAGGCTGACATCCGGCGCGTAATGTGATGAATGCTTTGACGAGCGCGTGTCGTAACGGATCGGGCGTGGGCACCACGGCGCATTCCACAACATCAGGGTGCTCAATCAGGGCGCTCTCCACTTCAAACGGGCTGATGCGGTAATCGGAGGCTTTAAAAACATCGTCGGCGCGGCCAACAAACGTGAGATAGCCTTCAGCGTCGCGCTGCACTACGTCGCCTGTGCGATAGACCGGACCTTCCAGTGGAATCAGCTTGCCGTCATCTCCCTGGTAGCCGGGCATGAGCGCGGCTGGAGGCGGATCGAGCGGCAGGCACAGCTCGCCTTCTTCAGCATCTTTCTCATTGGGATCGAGCAGGCGCACGCGATAGCCGGGAAGCGGTCGGCCCATGGCGCCGACTTTGAGTTTCTGTCCCGGAGGATTGCCGACCTGCGCCGTGGTCTCGGTCTGTCCGTAGCCATCACGGATCGTCAGGCCCCAGGCGGTGCGCACCTGTTCAATCACTTCAGGGTTTAGCGGCTCGCCGGCGCTGGCCAGCTCACGCAGACGCACCTTCCAATCGCTGAGGCTTTCTGTGATCAGCATGCGCCACACCGTGGGCGGCGCGCAGAACGTGGTTACGCCGCAGCCGGTAATGGCATCCAGCAGGCCGCGCGCGCTGAAGCGCGACTGGTTGATCACAAAGACCGTTGCTTCGGCGTTCCAGGGTGCAAAGAAGCAGCTCCATGCGTGCTTGGCCCAGCCGGGCGACGAGAGATTGCAGTGGATGTCGCCGGGCTTGATGCCGATCCAATACATGGTGGAAAGGTGGCCCACGGGATAGCTGGTATGGCTGTGCATCACCAGCTTGGGCTTGGCCGTGGTGCCGGAAGTGAAATAAAGCTGCAAAGGATCACTGGCGCGCGTCTCGCCTTCGGGCTGAAACGCGGGCGATGCGTAGCCTTGCTCATATTCATGCCAGCCCTCGGCTTTGCCGCCAATGGCGATGCGCGTACAGCTTCCGCACGCAGCTTCAATCTTTGGAGCGAGGTCGGCAGCGCAGACAATATGTTTCACGTGGCCTCGCGCAATACGATCGGCCAGATCATTCGCCGTGAGCAAAGTTGTTGCCGGGATGATGACCGCGCCCAGCTTCATCATGGCCAGCATGGTCTCCCACAGTGGAGGGATGTTGCTCAGCATGAGCAACACACGATCGCCACGGCGCACGCCGAGGCCGCGGTAGTAGTTAGCGAAGCGATTGGACCGCTCTGAGAGTTCAGCGAACGTCAGCTTATCATGGCGACCATCTTCATAGGCCACCCACAAGGCTGTCTGGTTACGGCGATCGCCGGCGGCAATCTGGTCAAACCAATCCAGTGCCCAGTTGAAGCGATCAAGCTTGGGCCACTGGAAGCCTGAATAAGCGGTGGCGTAATCATCGCGATGAGCAAGAAGGAAGTCGCGGGCTGAACGGAAGGCTTGGGTGGCTTCTGAGGGCATGGCGGTAGGAATTTTAGTCCATTTTGTTTGCAAGCATTTTAGCTGGCACTCCGCCTACTATAATCCAGCCGTGCGCAGAGCATTTTTGATTTACAACCCGGCTTCCGGTCGCCGTCGCAAGAAGCGCACGCAGGATATTGCGCGGGTGGTGGAAGTTTTGCGGTCGGCGGGCGTAGAGGTGGAAACGTGCGCCACAACGCACATGGGCAGCGCTATCCAGCAGGTGCAGGAAGCTGCAGCTAGAGGCTTTGATACGGTGATCGCCTGCGGAGGCGATGGCACCGCCAACGAAGTTCTCAATGGCATTATGCTGGCTGCAACCACGGACGTGGCGCTGGGTCTGGTGCCGCTGGGCAGCGGCAACCTGCTGGCGTCAGATCTGGGACTGCCTTCTGATCCGGTGGAAGCGGCCAAAAAGCTGCTGACGTATAAGCCGCGCGCGTTTCATCCCGGACTGGTGTATTCGCAGGGGAAAGATGGTCCGCAGAATCGATATTTTCTGGTCGCGGCCGGTGTGGGCGCAGATGCGGAATTAATGTATCGCACGGCGGTCGAGGCGAAAGAGTTCTGGGGACGAAATGCCTATTTTCTTGAGATGGCGCGTATGGCGTTGCGCCGCCGTTATCCCATGTTTCAATGTGAGTGGGAAGACGAAGAGGGGAATCGCCAACAGAGCGAGGCCATGCTGGCCATGTGTGTGCGCGCGGAAAAGTTTCCCGGATTGTTGAGCCGGGTGAAGCTCGGGACAAGTCTTCTGCGAAATGATTTTTGCCTGCTGCTGTTTCGGACCAACAAAATCCGGCGCTTCTTCTCATACTTTGCCAGCGTGGCTACCGGACGCAATTGGAAAGTTGAAAGCGTGGACGCCATCCATACAAAGTGGTTTCGCTGCACGGAGATTCAGGGCATGCGCACAATTCACTCTCAGGCCGATGGCGAGTTGCTGGGCGTGCTGCCGGCGGAGCTTACGATAGCAAGCAAATCAATCAAGCTATTGATGAAATGATGCTCTTGAGTTCAACCGACTGCTGTTCAGTTCGCTGCAGAAGACTCCAGAGGTTCCCAGTGCGCGACAACGCAACCATCTGGCTCAACCAGAGCCGAATATTTCACCGGCACCTTCCTGCCGGAACGATGTCGAAGGGTAATTCTTCCTTCTTGTCTCCCATCGGCCACAAACTGCTGAAAAAGCGGGGCCGCCACATGGCTTGAGCCATCCACAATGTCGTCAATGCGAAGTTCCAGCAGCATGGCGCGGTCATAGCCAAGCAATTCACAGACAGGATCGGTGGCGAAGGTGTAGTTGCGATTCAGGTCGGCTACCACAACATACTTTCCCTCTGCGCCGGGGCCATGGTGCGTGCGGGCATGGCGCATAGCCTCAATACGCTTCAGAGTATCCAGCATCGGCTTTACGCCGGAACGGGAATCCACTGCCAGGTCAACATCAGGATTGCCCAGCGAGCCGCTATGGTGCAGCACAAGTACGCCATTGCTGGGATTGCTTTGCTTGGCTTTTTTGGCCAGTGTCTTGCGATCGGAGAAAGACAGGGTGTGATTCAGGATGATTACGTCAAAATCCGTGGTTTCAATGTGCTGGTAAATCTCTTCTTTTGAAGCAGCGGCGACCACCTGATAACCGGAGTTGCGAAAAACTTCACGCTGCATGGCCAGCACGGAATCGCTATGGCGGGAGCATAGCAGGAGCCGTGTGTCCGATGTTTGATCCGCGTTCATGAGCAGAGTAGGTCATATTATTCCATGTTGTTGATCGGTTCCACAACACGTTGGAACGCGATAAAAACTGGCCAAGACCCTTGGCAAAGGTTAGGGCGAACGGGTGAGCCATGTTTAGAATGCTACTTTGCTTTTTGAGGTATTTTCTTGGACCCTGTCACGCATATGCTGACCGGCGCCTGCGTGAGCCGCGCCGGACTGAATCGAAAAACCGCGTTGGCAACGCTCACGCTGACGCTCGCATTTGAAGCTCCTGACGTTGACTCGGTTTCCTATTTCTGGGGCTCGATTACAGGCTTGCAACATCATCGCGGTATCACACACAGCCTGATTGGCGCGCCTTTTATGGCTGCCGCGGTGGTCGCACTTGTCTATGGGATCCATCGCTGGAGAAGCTCGCGCCAGAAAGCCCGTCCTGATGGGGTTGCGGGAGCCAGGTTCCCCAAGCTGCTGCCGAATTGGAAGCTGCTCTATGCCTATGCTTTGTTGGGATCGCTGGTGCATCTGTTCCAGGACTTCACCAACAATTATGGAGTGCGTCCGTTCGCGCCCTTCAATGAGAAATGGTATTCGTGGGACATCGTTTTTATCGTCGATCCCATTATGCTGCTGGCGATGTTTCTGGCGCTGGTGCTGCCCGGATTGATGGCCCTGGTCACCGAGGAGATTGGCTCGCAGAAGCCGCGATTTCGTGGACGCGGCGCCGCTATCTTTGCCCTGATCTGCCTGGTTGCGGTGATCCTGGTGCGCGACTTCGAGCATCGCCGCGCCCTGAATGCCTTGAATGCCAGAACGTATCGCGATCAGGACCCGCTACGGGCATCCGCCTTCCCTCAGCCCATCAATCTCTTTTCGTGGAATGGCGTGGTGGAGACCAAGGACTTTTTTGAGATGGCGCCCGTGGATTCCGGCTCGGGTGAAATTGATCCTTTGAATATTGCGGTAGTGCGTTTCAAACCGGAAGAGACTCCGGTGACGCTGGCGGCCAAGAAGTCCCGGCTTGGACAGGTCTACCTCGACTGGGCAGCATATCCGCTGGTAACCACGGAGAAATTGGAAGGCGGAAGATACCAGGTGCGGTTTGAAGATTTGCGTTTTGAGAGCGCAGAAGCCGTAAGTCAGCATCGGAGGCCCACGCTGGGGGCCTATGTGGTGCTTGACCAGCAATTGCGGGTTGAAAAGATGTTTACCGGCAAGCCGCAGCCGGACTAGGAGCAGAATAGGTTTCAAGTCTTGACGTTTATGCTTTCAAACCGTCACAATACTTACTCTGAGGTGCGTATGCTCGCTTATCTGTTTGTGGTTCTTGCAGTGTTGTTGCGGCTGGTGGCCGGTACCGGCGCGTTCGCCACGCTGGGTTTCAGCCTTGTTGGGGCTTCACTGCTGTTCTTTGGATCACGCATGCCGCGCAGCCACTTCTGGATTCCCGCCGCTCTGCTTATTGGCTCCGATATTTATTTGAATCTCCGGGTTTATCAGCTTCCGTTTGCGTTGGACCAGATCATGATGTGGAGCTGGTACCTGGTTCCATGCTTTATCGGGTTGTTCCTGCGCGATCGTATCAAGCCTTTGAACGTTCTGGGCGCGGGGCTGGGCACGGGCATTGGATTCTTCCTGACCAGCAACTTTGCCGTGTGGGCGTTTGGAAACATCGCTTATGCCAAGAACCTCTCCGGCTTGATTGAGTGCTACACTAAGGCGATTCCGTTCTTCCGCAACGGCATGATCTCGGATGTAGTTTTCTCGCTGGTGTTCTTCGGCATTGGGGCGCTGGTCGCGCAAACACAGCTAAGGATCGAGAGCAAGAGCGCAGCGGCGTAGTTTTCGGAAAACCTTTTTAGCCGCAGATTTTCGCAGATAAACGCAGATAAAAAACGTCGAAGCCTATTCTGCCTCTGCTTCCTCCTGCTGCTTGATCTCGTCTGCAATTTCTTTTGCGGGCTGGCGGAGCAGCCGGAACACGAAATAGATCACGAAAAATATCGCAAATACAAGCAGCACCATAAGGGTGGGGTGCGTCTTGACCATGTTTTTTGTCTGTTCGACAATCTCTTTGCCGAACACGATGGTGAGGACGGACAGCACGCCAAAGCGCACCAGGCGTCCGCTGATGATCGCCAGAAGGAACGCGACCGGCTTCATTTCAAAAACGCCAGCGGAAAAGACCAACAGCTTGAATGGCGTCGGCGGCGGTAGCATGGCCGGGACCATCAGAGCGAGAAATTCCTGCCGCTCAAAGCGGTCGCGGATGCGTTTGAGGCGCGCTTCATCGATTCGTTTAAGCAAAAACAGCTCGCCACCCGCTCGTCCCAGGCCGTAAGGCACAAGACTTCCCAGTGCCGAGCCTAACGCTCCCGCCAGGCAGTAGAGCCATGCTTTATGCGGATTCGCGTACACATATCCGGCCACCAGCGGGTCCATGGGCACACCGAAAGCAGCGGAATCCAGAATGGAAATGATAAAGACGCCCCACGCTCCAAGCGTCTTGAGAGCGGCGAGCCAGGCAGTATATTTAAGGAAAAATTTCGGCGCGGACAAGGTTGTATTGTAAAGCCCTGCTCCGCACCTCTGGAAGGCGGCTAAACAGATAGAATCGCTGTGGAGGTTTACCTGAGATGTCTGCGTTACAAATGCCCGCTACACCACCCAGCCCGGTCCAGATATTCAATACAGTCCAGGGATACCAGCGCGCTTTCGCTCTGAAAGCAGCGGTGGACGTAGATTTATTTACCGTGATTGCCAAGGGCAACCGGACGGCAGCTGAGATCGCGAAAAATTGCAATGCTGCCGAGCGCGGCATACGCATCCTGAGCGATGCGCTGGTGGTGATGGGGTTTCTGACCAAGAGCGGCAACAATTATTCGCTTACGCCTGACACGGCTTTTTTCCTCGATAGCCGCTCACCTGCTTATCTGGGACTGGCGTTCAAGTTCCTGCTGCATCCCACACAGCTAGGTCATTTTGAGCATTTGACTGCGGCGGTTAGGAATGGCGGTTCCTCCAACGAAGATACTACCCTGGCACCCGACGATCCAATCTGGATCGAATTCGCCAAAGGCATGGCTCCGATGATGATGCCGCCCGCGCAGGCGATCGCGGACTTGCTGGGTGGAGAGCTGAGTGCCCGCCCATCGGTGAAGATCCTGGATATAGCAGCCAGCCACGGTCTCTTTGGCATTACAGTAGCCCAGCGGCTCCCCAAAGCCCACATCTATGCATTGGATTGGGCCAATGTGCTTGAAGTAGCCAGGGAAAATGCCGCAAAACAGGGACTAACCGACCGGTACCATCTGCTGCCGGGCAGCGCCTTTGATGTGGATTATGGCGCGGGATTTGACGCCGTTTTGATCACTAATCTGCTGCATCACTTTGATCCCTCTGAAAACGAAAAAATGCTGAAAAAAGCCCATGCGGCCCTCAATCCCGGCGGGCAGGTGATAATCTTAGAGTTTGTGCCCAATGAAGATCGTGTTTCACCGCCGGTACCCGCAATGTTCGGCTTGACCATGCTGGGCAATACTCCGAAAGGAGACGCTTA
>DATBVH010000306.1:0-3563 GCA_036515395.1 Candidatus Angelobacter sp. | reverse complement strand
ATCCGTGCACTCGCTCACAACCATCCATCGGCGACTGCCGCAGCTTAATCGCGTATTCTGCATCGCGTCGATTCGCTGCGCGGCACTAAAGTGATATTGTCCTCAGTACCTTATCTCCAATACTCTGGGCAGTCACCTCTTACAACAAAGGTCTCTTTCTCGATGAAACGAAGCTTCGCGCTGTTGCTTCTTGTCCTTGCATACGGGCTGGCCTCTGCCCAGACCAGCGATTGTAGCGCCCTGACGCATCAGGCGCTTGAGCTCAGCGGCTTTAATCAGTCGCTCGATTTCATGAGTGACATCATGAGCTCGGACCAATTTATGCAACAGGTACGTGGCCAACAGTCTCTGGAACAATTCGCGGCTGTCTATATCCCGATCGTGAAAAAAGAATTCAATGCACGGCTGTTGCGGCAGGGGATGCAGAGCCGCATGGCTGCACACTGCAACCTGGAGCAGATGACCCAGACGGTACAGCGGCTGCAGAGCCCTTTTGTTGCTCGAATGCTTGCCCTGGATGCGGCCACCAGCACGCCTGAAGGCCAGGAAAAAATCAAGAGGTATATCAAGATAGCGCAGTTGAATCCACCCACTGACGATCGCATGGACGTGCTTGACGCACTGGATGCGGCTTCAGGATCCAGCGACTTGGTTACGGATTTTACTCTGGCTTACTTGTCAGGAATGATGACCGGCCTGGGAGCGCCACCGGAAGTAGTTGAGCAACTTCGAGCGCGCCGCAATGAGCTTAAGGCGCAGATGCAGAACAACATTGGGCTCTCCATGAGCGTGACCTACCACGGAGTAACCCGTGCAGATCTTCAACAATACGCAAAGGAACTAGCAGCCCCACCGCTAAAGAGATTTTACGGAGAGCTAGGCAAAACGTTCATCGAGATCACAGAAGAGCGGGCCCGGGCAATAGGCCAGGACTTGAAGAAAGCTATTCCGGCCGGGAAGAGTTAGCCACGGAAGAAATCTTTGATTGCCTGCTTCATCACTTCTCGGCCTGTATCTGCGATTGCTTTCGTGAGCGGAATGTCTTTAGGGCAGACCTCGACGCAGTTCTGGGCGAATCCGCACTCCTGAATGCCGCCATCGCCCATTAATGCTTGAAGCCGCTCATGCTTCAGCGCCTTTCCCGTAGGATGCTGATTGAAGAGACGCACCTGGGCGATGGTCGCCGCGCCGACAAAGCCGGTGCTCTCATTGAACTGCGGGCATGCTTCCATACAGCAACAGCAGGAAATGCAGCGCGAAAGCGGATAAGCCTCTTCCTGTTCGGGCGGGTAAATGCGCGGGCCGGAGCCAAGATCGTAAGTGCCATCCACAGGGACCCAGGCTTGGACGCGCTTCAGGTTTTCAAAAAGCACGCTGCGGTCGACGGCCAGATCTCGGACGACAGGGAACTTGCTGAAAGGTTCCAGGCTGATAGGCTGGTCCAGTTTATCCACCAGCGCGGAGCAAGCCATGCGGGCTCTGCCGTTGATCAGCATGGCGCAGGAGCCGCAGACTTCCTCAAGACAATTTGAATCGTAGGCTATGGGAGTGGTGGTCTTGCCATCGCGCGTTACGGGATTGGCGGCGATTTCCATCATGGCCGAAATCACGTTCATCCCCGGCTTCCAGGTGAGTTCAAATTCCTCCCAACGCGGGCTGGTCTTGGGATTCTCCTGGCGTTTGATCTTGAGGATGACGGTCTTTGGAACGGATTGGGCCATTATTGTTTTGTCTCCCGTAACGAAATAAGCTTCAACTTGGTCATGAGCGCATTCAGGAACGTGATGCCTGCAAATGCGCCATAGACCCAATCATGACGCGCAATTGCCTGCCAAACCAGAATGCAGCCGATCACAAAGAACAGAATCGCGGCATTCTTGTAAAACTTCGGCGATGTGCTGCGTTGTGGCTGGTCCATCTGTTCTATATCCCGAGCGGAGCGAGGGATCTCTATCACCTCTAATACTCTCATTCCGTCACTTGCGTGCGAAAGTTACTCCAACATTCTTCAAACTATAGGGTTCCCTCGCTTGCGCTCGGGATTTCACAACTATTTCGCCATGTCATACCGTCGCGGCCTTGGCGGCAGCAGAGAAATATCCACTGGCTCAAATTCGAACCGGGGCTCGTCAGCGTCCGGAGCGAAATAAGCCTTAGTGGTCTTTAAAAAGTTCTTGTCGTCGCGGTCCGGGAAATCCGGCTTGTAATGCGCACCGCGCGATTCATTTCGCAAGGCCGCTCCCTGCGCGATCACGCGTGAGAGTTGCAGCATGTTGTAAAGCTGCCGCGTAAAGATGAATGACGTATTCGCCCACTGGCTCTTGTCGCTCAGGTTGATGTTGTTGAAGCGTTCCAGAAACTCCACCAATTTCGCGTCAGTCTGCTGCAGGTTTTTGTTGTAGCGGATGACGGTGCAGTTGCGCGTCATCAACTCGCCAAGCTCGCGCCACAGGCGGAACGGATTCTCCGTGCCACTGTTGTTGATTAATCCTGCGTTCGCTTCTTCCTGGCGTTTGCGCTCAGAGTCAAACACCGTGCTGCTCACGCCGTCAGTGGATTTGGTATTGTTCCTGGCGTACAGCACGGCCTGCGGGCCGGCAACAAAGCCGCCGTAAATACAGGAGACCAGCGAGTTCGCTCCCAGCCGATTGGCGCCATGATAGCCGTACTCACATTCGCCCGCGGCAAAAATCCCTTTGATGTTCGTCGCCTGATTGAAGTCCACCCAGAGCCCGCCCATGGTGTAATGCATTCCGGGAAAGATCTTCATGGGGACATCCCGCGGATCGTCGCCCACAAACTTTTCGTAAATTTCCAGAATGCCTTCCAGCTTGCGATTGAGCGTTTCACGGTCAATGTGGGTCAGGTCGAGATAGACCATCGGCTGGCCGTCAATGCCAAGCTCGTCTTCATACACGATCTTGTGGATGGCGCGGGTGGCCACGTCTCGCGGCACTAGGTTGCCGTACTTGGGATACCACTCTTCCAGGAAGTAGAAACGCTCAGATTCGGGAATGCTCTTCCAATCGCGCTTGTCACCTTTGGTCCTGGGCACCCATACGCGGCCACCTTCACCGCGTGCCGACTCCGACATCAAGCGCAGCTTATCCTCACCGGGAATGGATGTGGGATGGACCTGGATGAACTCGCCGTTAGCGTAAAAGCATCCTTGCTGGTAAAGCGCGGATTGCGCTGATCCGGTGCAGACCACGGAGTTCGTCGACTTGCCGAAGATTGCTCCGATGCCGCCGGTAGCCATGATGATCGCGTCTGCAGGGAACGTGCGGACTTCCATGCTGCGCAGATCCATGGCGCATATGCCACGGCAGACCCGATTCGTGTCCAGTACTGCGCTCAGAAATTCCCAATGCTCGTATTTTGTGACTTTCCCTTCGGCTTCATAGCGGCGAACCTGCTCGTCCAGTGCGTAGAGAAGCTGCTGGCCGGTGGTAGCACCGGCAAATGCGGTGCGATGGTAAAGTGTGCCACCAAAGCGGCGAAAATCCAATAAGCCTTCAGGGGTCCGGTTGAAAGTGACGCCCATGCGGTCCAGCAAATCGATG
>DATBVH010000305.1:0-16400 GCA_036515395.1 Candidatus Angelobacter sp. | reverse complement strand
CCTCGCAAGCTCGGATTCGGCTCCCGCGGGCTCGCTCAAAGATGATAGAGAGAGATGAGACGAGTCGCTGCCGCCGGCCTGAAAGACCTGCTCGACTCTCTGTATGGATACTGCGATTCAAGGGTTTGTTTCCCCACCGCTGGCCGCTATCGCGGCAATTATGTTTCTTTTCTGCGAACAGAAAGAGCTTTACATCTTGATGCCTTGAATATTCGCGATGGCATGGAGGATATTGAGCGTGGATTCTGTTCGCGCGTGGTAGTCCTTAAGAGCAGCGGGGCAGATCCTTCGGCCCTCGCGCGCAATGTGTGTTGCAGCCTTTGGACAACACCACAGCGCTCGACCTCAGGATGACACGTCGAGAGGGAGACACAATTTCAATGTTGATAAGTTGTGGAAGCGAGACGTTTTCCAAGAGAACGCCTTGCAGTCAACATGGCAGAGGACACATTCTCGGGATCTTTCGACTCGGCCTCAGGTCGCGTTCGCCCCTTTGGCGTCGCTCAAGATAGCAGAGGTTAAAGGAGTCGCTGTTGCAGCCCGGCTAAAACCCGGGCCCTGATAGGAACCCAATTTTGTGCCGCGTCTACGGCGCTTGACTCATGGCTGTACGCTACCCCCCGGGGCTTACGCCCGGGGCTAACTTTGTGCGGCGCCTGCGGCGCTGGATCGCCGAGAACCTTCATTCCGCACAGGCAAGAGTGCCTGTGCCAGAAATGTCCTAATGGAGTTTCGCTCGCAGGCGAGGGCTTCTTTGCCCCCAGCAAGCCGAAACCGGGCTTGCCGGGGGCCCCGGCCTGCGGTCCACAAATCATCGATTATTTTGGTTCACACAGAGGGCGGCTGTGCCATGAGTCGAAGTCACCCCTGGGCAGGAAACACAAGGTCCCTCCTCCCTGGTTCAGGCGAATGAGTATGCCCGCTCGCTAAACGGTCGTCGGGATGACGACGCTTGGGTGGCGACGCTTGTATCGAGCACATGAGCTGGGCGGCATTTGGATCAAGCAGATGAGCTGGACGATGATTATATCGAGCAGATGAGCTTAATGGCGTTTGAACCGAGCAAATGAACCTAAGGCCGCTCTTGGATCGAGCAGCTTGCGGCTGCAGCTCTCAAAATCGCACCATTTTGCCGCAGCGCGCCTAAGGTGTAACTCCTAGATAGATAAGGTATTTCACTGCTGGCAAGAGAAATACTAACTATTTAGTTCACAATGGCTTCCGGGCGCTGTAAAATACCTTAGAGATTAGGGTATTTTCCGGTTACCTGAATAGTAAAATGATCGGGAAACGGCCGCTCTCGTCAATTAAAGTTCAGGAAGTGCCCGTGACCGCTGTACCGCCGTTCAAGGAATCGTCTCGAGAGTTGATCGCCGAAGTTGCGCGAGCGCTAGAACCTTATTTTCCTGACATTACCAATAAATGGCGTGACCAGCTCACAAAGGAATATGGCTTTGATGGCCGCACCTTAGCCGCGGTGGAACGCCTGACCCTGGCTGCCGGCTGCTCTTATTTCTGCCACAACGACTACCCCAGTTTCCACGAAAATTTGCAGTACTTTGGCACACGGCTTTCAAAGCTGCAGGTGGATACGCGCGCGGTTGCACGGGCGCTGGAGCTGTATCAATCCTGTTGTGAACCTTATATAGCCGGTCTGTTTCCTGAGCGCGAAGCTGAAGCCAAAGCAGCGCTGGAAATGTTGTCATCAGTTTCTTTTGTGATTGTTTCAGGCGCGTACTTTGATTCCAAGACCCTGGAATCCTCTACTCTGCTACGCCTGCTGGATGCCGAACTGGCTTCTTCCGATTTAAGCACTCTATTGAATAAGGTTCTGGACATTACGACCCAGACATTTCAGGCCTCACTGGGCATCATTCTTTTGTGCGATCCCGAGGTTGGCGCATTGCGGATCTCCGCTTCCGTGGGCATGGATACCGAAGTGCCGGAAGACTTTAAGATCGAACTGGGCAACGGCTTTTCCGGGAAGATTGCCATGAGCGGCGAGCCCAACATGATCCTGGATACAAGCGTGGATAAGGGCGCCTTGCAGCCGATGATCCGCATTAAAGCCAAGTCTTTGTGGGGCGTGCCGCTGAAAGCAGATGGCGAGACGATTGGCGTGATGGTGATTGGCTTCCCCAAACCTTATGAATGGCTGCCGACAGAACGCGAGTTGATGCGCGCCATTGGCGACCGCACGGCGCTGGCGATTGAACGCGCGCGCATGACGGACGCATTGCGCGAACGCGAGCAAAGAATCGCAGAGCTTTCAGGGCATTTATTGCGCGTGCAGGAAGAAGAGCGCAAACGCATTAGCCGCGAACTACACGACGAAACCGGCCAGGCGCTGATGGTGATCCGGCTGTATCTGGGAATGATGGAGACCGGAACCGCCGGCAAGGGCATACGCCCCAAGATTCGCGAGACGGTTGAAGTCGTCGATCGGACGATTGAAGGCATTCGCAGAATCATTGGCAAGCTTTCTCCGCTGGTGCTGCAAGAGCTGGGATTGGTGGCAGCCATCCGAAAAGAGGCAAAAGATTTTGCGCGCAATACGGGCGTGAAAGCACGCGTGATGATTGCCGAAGATGTAGGGCGGCTGGCATCGGGCACCGAGCAGGCAATTTATCGAGTGGTGCAGGAAGCGCTGCACAATGTGGCCAAACACGCGCAGGCCAAGAACGTCACAGTCCAGGTAGAGCGCGCGGACCAGTTGGTGCAGGTAGTAGTGGAAGACGATGGAGTTGGAATTCAGTCGCGCAGCAGCAACTCTCGCGACCACTCTTTTGGGCTGGCCGGAATCAAAGAAAGAATAGCAATGTTGGGCGGGACCTCACGCGTGATCTCGACCAAAGGACAAGGGACGCGTATTGAGATCAGTGTACCCGCTGGCGAGGAAACGCAAGTTGTGGACCGTCAGCTGGCGCATGCGGCACATGCAATACAGAGGCCGAATTAAAGAAAAGGACACTCCCCCATGCCGAAAATTAAATGTTTACTCGTAGATGATCACACGCTGTTTCGCCAAGGCGTACGCCGGCTGCTGGAAAGCGAAAGCGATTTTGAAGTCGTGGGCGAAGCCGCCGATGGCGGAGAAGCCGTGGAAAAAGCCCGCGAACTGCGGCCAGACATCGTGCTGATGGATATCGGCATGCCGGGGCTGTCGAGCTTTGAGTCAGCGCGGCAGATCAAGAAAAACCGCATGGAAACGAAGATCCTCTTCCTGACCATGTATGAAGACGAAGATTACCTGGTCCAGTGCCTGGAAGTTGGCGCGTCTGGATACGTGCTGAAGGATACGCCTGCGCCGCAGTTGCTGACCGCCGTCAAGGACGTCTACAAAGGCGGAAAATATTTGAGCTCGCAAGTGCTGGGCAAACTGGTGGAAGACTTCAGATCGCGCGTACGGGATACCAGGATGCGGCCACGGATATCGACGCTGACGCCGCGGGAACGGGAGATACTAAAGCTGCTGGCGGAGGGGAACTCCGTGAAGGAAATTGCGGTAATCCTGGGACTGAGTGTGAAAACCGTGGAAGCCCATAAGTTCAACCTGATGCGCAAGCTCGATATTCACAACAAAGCTCAGCTTGTAACGTATGCGATTCAGAAAAAGATCATCAAGATTCCCGTGAACCAATAGTTGTTGTTGTACCCTCCCCGCAAAGAAGACGGCGCTCGCAAGAGCGCCGTTTTCGTATTCTGCAAACTTATCTGATTTTTGCAACCTAAGCAGACGTAAATCCCAGCCGGTCAAACTCTTTGCGGATTGTCTGATAGCACTCGCAGGCCGCTTTTTCCAGGCCTTTGCGGTCCTTCACAACCACTTTGCCGCGCGAATAGGCAATCAATCCGGCTTTATTCAGAATTCCTGCGGCCAACGTAACTGTTGACCGTGGTGTTCCCAGCATGTGTCCCAGGAATTCATGCGTGATGGAGAAGTTGTCTGCTTCCATCCGATCATGGCACATCAACAGCCAGCGTGCCAGTCTTTCCGCAATGTCATGCAGCCGATTGCAGGCAGCTGTCTGGGCTGTCTGGACCAAATGCGCCTGCAAATATCGGCTAATCTTTGTATGCAACGTGCCAGCTCTTTCAAACTCCTCTACTAGCCGATGAACTTTAATCTTGAACCCCTTCCCGGAAATCTGCATAAATGTCCGCGTAGGCGTGATTTTTGTGCCCAGCAGCACGGGGAATCCCACCAAGCCATCATTGCCTGTGATACCCGTTTCCACCATGTTTCCATTCGCCATCTCCACCACAACTGAGGCAAGGCCCGTCTCCAGAAAATAGCCGTGTGTGATCTCTTGTCCGGGCTCCATCAATCCCTTTCCTGCTGGAAGGTCCACCGGTGACAAGTGGGGTGAAAGGCGCGAGATTTCCGCGGTGGCTAGTGATGCAAGGATTCTGTTTTTGTAGCCGTTTCTTGTTTCGCCAGCAGGCATCATGCTCCTTCGCACTGATCGCAAGGCTCTCGTGGACCTTTACCCCAACGCGCAAGAACTCTTCCTGCATGCGTATGAAGTTGTGCCATTGATAATATGCGTCGGAAAGTGTGGCTGTATGTTCTGTATCGGACTAAGAGAAAAATGAGTAAACACCCATAACGCGGTTTCGGTTCGACGATAGAACCCATGGTCGGGGGTTCAGCAGACCAGAAGCGTACAACGCACGCTATTTTTGCTTTTCTTCGGGCGGCACTTCTTTCACTCCAGGAAGGATGGTAAATGTGGAACTGAATTTCTTGTAATTAGAGAACGTATCTTCCTGTTCGATTGCTTCATTCTTGAGCAGCGCGATTCGCGCTCCACCGTTGATATACAGATGGCGCAGCAACCAGACCTCGTTATTCAAATGCATCTGCTGGAAATTGAAGCGCGAGCCCGGATGTATGCGGAATAGGAAGAGACCAAAGGAAATTGTATCGGTGGCTTCCGCCTCAACGCGGATCCAGTTGTACTCTTTTTTGTCGATCCACATCTTGCCTTTGATTTTCTTCAGCATGTCGGCATGTGGTTGGGTTGGCTTAAAGTCTTTGCGCGGAATGGCTTCAATCACCCATGTATTCACGCCTTCCAGTTCTTCCTCGCCCACAATACGGAAGTCATACGCGTTGGCCACGTCCAAGCGATAAGCGCGGGCTTCCTGGCGTTCTTTTTTCTCCTTGTCGCTGCGCTTCTGCCGCTCTTCCGGGCTCTCATTGCGCAGCTTGGCCAGAAATTTTTCCAGCTTTTCCTCTTCTTTTTTCTTTTCTTTGTCGTCGAGCGGCTTGTCATCTTTCATGACGAGCCGGGAATATTCTTCGCCATAATAGAAACCCACGTCATAGGTCTTCACCTCGGTTGATTTCACGTTTCCATTCTTATCCAGATGCTTGATCACCTCGCGCTGCTGGCATGTGTAGTTCCTCGCCAGGTCCAGTGTGCGCCGGTCGATCTCCATCGATCTCCGGACAATCTCTTCGGGATCATTCGTAGGAGAAAACTGCGCGACAGCGACTTCGGCTGGGCTTGGTTGATGCGTATTTCCTGCGGGTGTAGCAGTCGACTTTGGCGAATCCTCTGCTGGAGTCGGTGAACTCTGGGTTGCAGGTGAGGGTGTCCCCGCGCTAGGCATTTGCTGTTGGGCGAATGCCGTCCCAACAAAAAGCGCAAGCACAACTACGCAGCCGATCTCAATCAACCATCCTTTAATCATGAAAGCCGTTTGGTTTCTTTACCAGTGTAGGATGAGTTATGTTCTCCTAACAACCTGCACTGGCAAACAGGTAACGTTCAATATCGATTGATTCAGCTTGCCTCAGTTTCTTAGGGTCAGAAGAAGGCACGGATACCCGAAGAGACGGATGTCCAAAGGCGCCTGTGTTCATATTAGACTGTCTTATTCTGGCATCGTTGCGCGACGACTTACGTTCCTGCCGTGCTATTGGCCGCGAGGCCGGCTTGCGCGCCGAGCGGCGTGCAGCAAGGGCTGGTAACTCTTCAGGGGAAATATGCTTCGTAAGCGGTTTGGAGCGAAGCGACAGAAATGTTGGACCTACAGACAGAAGTAAAATTCGTAAAGGGCGTAGGCCCGCGCATTGCCGAGTGGCTCGCGCAGAAGAACATTTCCACCGTTGAAGACCTTCTCTATTATCTTCCCTTCCGTTATGAAGACCGGCTGAATCCCCGTGGCATTGGCGAGTTGCGCCCCGGAGAGATGGCCACCGTTATCGCCGAAGTCCGTAATTCAGCCGTATTTCGCACCCGCAATGGCATGCCCATCTTTGAACTCGTCGTCGGCCAGGGACGCTCAACTCTCAAATGCATATGGTTCCATGGCGAATACCTGCGTGACCGCTTTAAGCCCGGCCAGCTCGTAGCGCTGTATGGCAAGGTGGAAGAAGGATGGAAAGGCCGCGGCCTGCAAATCACTCAGCCGCAGTTTGAACTGTTGAATGATGCAGGCGGCGGTGAAGGCGAGCTCGCTCTGGAAGCCGCCAAGGACGTTGAATCGCTTGAAGTTGGGCGTATCGTGCCGATTTATGAATCAGCGGCGAACACAAAACTTACGTCGCGCTGGTTTCGACGCATCATTTATGGCGCGCTGGAAAATCTGGCGGCGGACATTCCTGATGGCATCCCGCCCGCAATTTCCCGCCGATTGAAATTGCTTGACCGTCGGCCGGCTTTTGCTCAAGTGCATTTTCCTCTGGAAGGCGAGTCTTTCGCCGACCTGCAAAATCATGCCACGCCCGCGCACAAGCGGCTGATCTTTGAAGAGCTTTTCTTTCTTGAAGTGGGGATGGAACTCAAGCGCCGCAAGATGCGCGAACGCCCCGGCATATCTTTCGCGCTTGCGGATGGCGTTCGCCAGGCGCTCAAAAAAACTTTGCCGTTCAAGCCCACCAGCGCGCAGAAGCGCGTGCTGGGGGAAATCGCGCATGACATGCAGCACCCTTCGCCCATGCGCCGCTTGCTTCAGGGCGATGTGGGCTCAGGCAAGACCATCGTTGCGTTGCAGGCCGCCGTCATCGCCATTGAAAATGGCTATCAGGCAGCGTTGATGGCGCCCACGGAAATTCTGGCTACGCAACATTATCTTTCTGCGCGTCGCATTCTAGAGGACGTCGCCGGTTATCGAATCATCCTGCTGACTGGTTCGCTCGATGAAGGCTTAAAGCGTAGCGCCCGCCGCCATATTGCCCGTGGTGACGTTCATCTGGTTATCGGGACGCACGCGTTGATCCAGGAAAAAGTTGAGTTTCACAAACTGGGTTTGGTCATCGTGGATGAGCAGCATCGCTTCGGCGTAATGCAGCGTTTCAAGCTCATGAAAAAGGGTGACGCCGAGCCGGACACGCTGGTGATGACCGCCACGCCCATTCCGCGCACTCTCGCGCTCACACTCTATGGCGATCTTGATACCAGCGTGATTGACGAGATGCCGCCCGGTCGCACGCCCATCACCACGCGCAAAATTTCCGACCAGCGCGCCGATGAAGTCTGGGATTTTGTTCGCAAGCAGGTAAAGCTGGGCCGTCAGGCGTATGTGGTCTATCCGGTGATTGAGGGCGCTCCTGCCGAGCAGCAGGAAATGGAATTTGCCACCGAGTCGGCGGGTGCGAAATCCGGGGGTTCTCGATCAAAGACAGGGCTAAAGGCCGCGCTACACATGTATGACGAGCTGCGGAAGAAAGTTTTCCCTGATCTGCGTGTCGGCCTGCTGCATGGCCGCCTGAGTCCGGAAGAAAAAGAAGCGGCCATGCGCCGGTTTAAAGCCGGAGAAATTGACGTTCTGGTCGCCACCACGGTGATTGAAGTCGGCGTCGACGTGCCCAACGCCACTGTAATGGTGGTAGAACACGCAGAGCGCTTTGGCCTCTCCCAACTTCATCAGCTGCGCGGACGCATCGGCCGCGGTGCTGCCAAGTCCTATTGCGTGCTCATGACTGGCGGCAAAGTCTCACCGGAAGCTGAGCGCCGGCTTACTGAAATGGTCCGCACGCAGGATGGCTTTGAGATTGCCGAGCTTGATCTTGAACTGCGCGGCCCCGGTGAATTTTTTGGCACAAAGCAGGCTGGCATGCCCGGGCTGCGCATTGCTAACATTCTTCGCGATCGCAACCTGCTGGAACTGGCCAAGGTTGAAGCTGCCAAGCTGGTGTCTGAATCCGATCCGGAAATTACTCCCTCAGATCGTCAGCGCGTGATGCAACATCTCCGCCAACACTGGCAAAGAAGGTACGGGCTCGTGGAGGTGGGGTGATTCAGCCCGTCAGCACTCAGCAATTAGCACTCAGCCCCCGAAATCGAATCATCAACTGCAAAGGATGCTATGCGCGCGAAGGGAAGAGGGTTCTGTTCGCGAAGTCACTTATAGTTCTGATCGGAAGTTTGGTCCTTAACATAATAAGGTTGGTTCTTTTGAAGCCACTCCTTCTTCCTGGACGCATAAATCCTTCGCGTCCGTTGCGGTAAAAAGATTTGGCTGAATGTTTGTATCTTGCCAATTACGGTAAACAGGAGCGGGATGGGGATGCAGGGGAAGAGCGGCGTTTAAGTCCTTCCCCTGCACCAGCAATAGAGTAACCGTTCCTGGTTCCGGTGGGAAGGCCGCTGAATGCTGAGGCCCAAAGCAATTACAAGCTGTTTACCCTTTCAGCGCCGGTCGAGATCGCCTAAAATCGCTTGCACACCAAGAGAGAATCTGGGTGCTGATAGCTGACTGCTTTTTGCTTTAATCCCCTGCAGCTGCCTTCGCCGCCTCGATCGGCTTGCGTTTCACCAGGTATTCATCGGTCAGAACCATGACCAGAGCTGCCGTCGGTACCGACACCAGCGCACCCACAACGCCGGCCAGCGCGCCTCCGAGGGAAAGAGCAATGATCACCGTGAGCGGCGAAAGGTTCAAGGTATGGCGCATGATGCGTGGTGAGAGGAAGACGCTTTCAATCTGGAAATAAACGGCAAAGAAGATGACGACGCCAACGAGTTTCTGAGGCGAATCCAAAATGGCCACAGCCGAAGCCAACACCACGGCGCTGATCGGGCCGGCAATCGGCAGGATGTTGGCAATTCCGGCAAACATCGCCAGCAGGTAAAAATATTTCAGGCCAAGCGCCCAATAGACGATGAGGCTGCACACGCCAAGGCTGAGCATGAGCATTGACTGGCCAATCAGCCAGTTGCGCATGCGGGCTTTGGCGCGCAACAGAGTAGTGTTCAACCGGCCCTGTTGGTGGAGCGGGAACATAGAGACAGCCCAATGGAATGTGCGATCGCCATCAATAATGAAGTAAGCCGTGAGGATGATGGCGGTAAAGAATCCAAAAATACCGCCGGCCAGATTCAGGAACAATCCACCGGCGCCACCGGCGATTTCGGCCGCATATTTCTGCAATCCAGCGGGATCAATCTTGGCGGCAAATGGAAGGTGCTTGATGCCCTCAGTGAGTTCCGTCATGTGCCGGGGCCAGTCAGCGGAAAAGTTGCGGCCGTCGCGATAAACGGGCGGCAGGGCGAACACGGCGAACAAGGTGCCCGCAAGCGCCAGAATGAGGATGAGAAAGATGATGGCAAAACCGCGTCCGGCACGCCAGTTGCCAACGTGAATTTTCTGAATCATGCCGATGGCCGGTGACAGCACCACGGCGAACAGCGCGCTCACATAAATGAGCATGAGCACGTCGCGGACGCTATAGGCGACCCACAAAGCAAGGATCACGCCAAAAAAGAACAGGATGTCTGACCGATGGTTATTCGCCATATCTAATCGAGCCAATGTGGGGGAAGAGTGAACAAGAGTTTAACCCAGAATGGCTGGAAAGCTGCTTCCAGAGGTACTAAAACTTTGGAAAGTCGGAAAGTTATTAGCGACTTAGGGTTTTTCGGACTGAGGAATCCGCAAGACTCAGGTAAATTCCAGGTCAACTGCCTCAATTATCGATAACTTGCCTTCAAACGCCTTGATACCGCGCCTGGAACCGTGCATCTTAGTCAAGAGACGAATTTCCAAAATTCCATGAAGCGACTTTATTTTCTGGCCTTTATTTCCGCGCTGCTGCTGGTTACGGCTTTGTGTCCGACCGCATCGGCGGCCGAACTCAAGCAAAAGACCAACTCTGCCTTTGACCGTTACGTCGCGGCCACAGAAGCCCGGTTTGCCAATGAGCTGCGTCCGGGTGGGAACTTCCTTTATATCGATGGCATGAACCCTGATGCCAGGCAGCAGGCTTATGACCAGCTCAAGCGCGGTGAAATTCTGGTGGAAAAGCTGGAAACCAAAGCTCCGGGCATAAGCTCTGACGTTCCTGATGGCATAGTGCATCACTGGGTAGGACTCATTTTCATACCCGGCGCCACGCTAGCCAAGACGCTGCCCATCGTTAAGGACTATGACCGGCGCGCCGAGCTCTACAAGCCGGATGTAAGCGCGTCACGCACCATCGCCCATAATGGCGACGATTTCAAGATGTTCCTGCGCCTGCACCAGAAGAGATTTACGACCGTCGATTTCAACACCACGTATGACGTGCATTGGGGCAGCGTGGACGCAAATAAAGTTTATTCCAACTCCATTAGCACGCGCATTGCTGAAGTAAAAGATCCGGCCAAGCCTGACGGTGAAGAGTTGCCGGTCGGTACCGGGCATGGCTATCTGTGGCGACTGAATACCTACTGGCGCTTTGAAGAAAAAGATGGCGGTGTTTACCTGCAATGTGAAGCGCTGTCACTGACGCGCGATATCCCTACCGGTCTGGGATGGCTGCTGAAACCGCTTGTAACTTCGATTCCGAAACAGTCGCTGAACCGCGCGCTGGGCCAGACGCGCAATGTGGTCCTGCAGGAAGAGAAGACCTGTTGCAAGTCGGCACAGGCGCGCTAAAACCTGAAACACAGAGGAATGAAGTAAGCGGAGGGGAGTGGCTCCAGTTCGGAAATAAGTTCTCCATTCTCTTTGTTCATAGCTTCAAATTTCGCCGATGTTTGGTAATTTAATCCCCTCCGATTCCTCCTTTCCTCCGCGTTTCAATTTTTGGTCTTTTCGCGCCTAATAAAAAGGGCCCGCCGAAGCGGACCCAATTTTTTGCTAATGATGCTGGTTATTTGTTGTCGTCAACGCGGGCCGCGATCATGCTGTACGAGCCGGCGTTGAAGAAGATAAGACCGCGCACGCGCACGGTGTTGGCGTTTACGGGTGTGACCTTCAGGTTAGTGCCGCTCACGATTGAAACCGCAACCGTCGATTGACCGGTCAGGGTGGCAAAAGCGGAGTTGGCGTTCAACGTCAGCGCAAAGCCTGACGCGGTTGCGGCGGAAACTGTTCCCACCAGCGCTTGTTCACGCAGTTTGATCTTGTCTGCAGGCATCGGCGAAACCGTGCCGCTGCCTGTGTCGGCTTCAACGCGCTGGCCTTTGCCAATGTGGCTGGCATCAAAAGCCGGCGTGGTTCCACCCAGGTTCAACTTGTCTGTACGCACGGAGAACGCGGTGCTCGCGCTAATGGCAAGATCCACGGTCACCGGCGGCGTAGCGGAATTGGACGAATCAACCTGATGCGCAATCGTAATCTGCGTGGCCGGCGCGCCGGTCACTGCGGTGATTACGCCTTCAGCTTCTTCGCCGCTCTGGCTTTCTTCCACGCCGATCTTGGTGGCAAGCTTGCTGCCGTCCGGCTTGGTGGTTCCATCCACTTCAACAATGTCACCCACCTTGAGCTGTGAAAGCGAGGTGATGCCATCCTTGAACTGCGTGCTGGCGTCCGTAGCAAAAACAATGCTGCTGGTTTTGGTCTGGATGGTGAAGTTCGGCGCTGCAATGGCCGTGACGCTGCCGTGCACGTCATCCATTTCGCCGCTGTCTTCGTCAGTGTTGGTGGCGGTGGCCGTAGTCACGTTGAATTTCGCAGTAACGGTGGCCGAAGTCGGCGGCGTGCCGGTTAGCACAACCGAATTAGCCAAATCCAGGTCAAAGTTAATGACGGAGGAATTGCTGCTGGTCACGGTAATTGGCGCGGTAAATGTCACCGTTACGCTTCCGCTGGTAAGAGTGGCTGGGATTTTTACCGGCGCGGGCGGTACAGCGTTGTTCATCACTACAACTTCAGGATTGGAAACCGTGAGCGATGCTCCGGAGTAAGTTCCTGGCGGAATGTTGACCAGGGCCAAAGGCTCAAACGATCCTGCCTGGTGGACAAACTCAACCTCAGACGTTTTCGACAGCAAGTTGCCTGTGGTGGTTGTGGTTCCGCTTCCGGTAAGTGTCAGCGAGCTGACAGAAAGCTCAAACTTCACGATCTGATCATTCAGACCGTCAGTAGTGTTGATGGTGGCATTTGTCGGTCCGGCGTTCAGATTGCCAGATCCGCCGCAGCCTGTCGCCAATATAATGGCAACCATTGCAACAGCTAAAAGTAAATACCGCTTCATAGGGGCCTCCAAGTTTTCAGTGAGTGGGGAAGTCCTCACCGGGGATAAATGCACTTGGAGGGCCAAGCTTGCCAAACGTGATAAGTGCTTCCTTTTCAGCGACAGAAAGAGGCGGTCCTTGGATCGAGTGCGGCGCGGCGCGGCACGGCTGTGGCGATAAGCCACACCGAATCAGACACTTGCGGTCAATGGTCGAAAGTAACATCCCATAGCCGGAGGGCGACGAGCGTTGCGGATCACCCAACCAAGAAAGAGGCCGCGATCATCTATCATCCGCGGCCTCCTGAATATCCGATTTTGTAAACGTCACTTTACTGCAATTCAATCTTGCTGACGGCCATTCGTTCGCCATCCACGGTTCCGGTTACGTTTACTTTGATGTCTTTCTGCTTTTTGAGATCTGCAATGAACTGCTTGGCTTTGGTGTTACTCGCCGCATCAAACTTGATCACTTTTTTATCGTCGGTTAGTACACCATAGCCGCTATTTACGCATTCGGGCATCTGCAGGCATTCTTTGGAATGCTTGGCGCCGAAGCCGGGCTTCTGTCCTTCTTCACTTGCGCAGGCCAGGTCAACCAGATAACCCTGGACCTTGGTTTCCGCGGCAAATGCGCTCAATGCCGCGGCTGTTAGCAATACCAGCGCGATTCTCCTCATAATCTCCCCTGTGAATGGCTGTTGCAGTTGTATTGATTGATAACCGAAGTGCGGGTTACAAGTAAAGCGCGATTTTTACGGTTTTGCCAGGGGCGACTCAGAGACGAAAACAGCCCGCTCAGTGTAAAATCATATTGTTGCGGTCATTTTAATGGTCATTGGACGCACCGCTCTGTGGCGTACCGTCCCCCAAATTCCCACCGCATTGCCGCCGCCGATTTAAGGCCGCGGAAAACCCGACATCCCAGGAGAAGATTGAATCATGGCTAAGATCGCCAAAACGGCAGACCGCAAGAAAATCATGGACACCACCAAGAGCACCGATTGCCCTAAATGCGGCAAGCCGACCCGGATTGTAAAGCGCGTGAAGGACCGCGAACGCAATACGCCCGGCGGAATCTTTATTTCCTGCTCCGGCTGCGAATTCCACGAAAAGCTCTAACCACTCCCACGGGCTGCCGCCTGAAACTGCGGCCGCCCATTTAACTTCTGCCGATTCGCCGGCCTGACGGCCACTACTGCTTAATGGCCTACTTTGATTGGCTTCTTGCCCTGCATGGCGGCAGGCGTTGGACTGGGTGGCGCAACCGGAAGTGCCGGAGTTTTGGCCAAAGCGGCTTTGGTCTGTTCCGGCAGCTTGTCAGCATTCTTCAGCAGTTGTGATACCTGCCAAATCTGCGTTGGCGTAAGCATGTCCTTGAAGCCAGGCATTCCTGTCAGGCGAATTCCGTTTTCCACCTTCCAGTAAATCTTGCCCGGCGGATCGTCGGTGACCATGTCGTCGCCGGAGAGGAGTTGCGGCGGCAGCGGAAACATTCCTTTGGCCGCAAAGCTGGCTTTCTCCCCGATGAAGCCGTGGCAGAAGGCGCAATTCTCAACGTAGACATGGGCGCCCTGCGTCATATTGGGCTCGTCCGCAGGGATCGGTGACTGCTGCACAGGATCTTTCGCCATGCGCGCCCGCAGCGCCATATGTGCGATCTGGACTTCCATCGGCAACGGCGCAGACGCCGTAGCGACAGGCATCATGCCCATCTTGATGTATAAATATCCGCCTATGACCGGCAGCAGCAAGCCGACAATCACACCGATAATAAATTTCTTCAAGTTGTTTCTCCTTGATCCTTAGGAATACTAAGTGATCAGTAATGAGTGTATAAATTCACGAAGCGTTACAGCAATAAGTGGCAAAAATAGCGGAGGGGAAATGCCCAAAGGGCGGTTGGAAGCATTCAGCGACGGCGTGATCGCAATCATTATTACGATCATGGTGCTGGAGATGAAGGTACCGCATGGCGACCGTCTGCAGGATTTAGTGCCGCTGCTGCCGGTCTTCCTCAGCTATCTCCTGAGCTTCGCTTACGTGGGGATTTACTGGAACAACCACCATCACATGCTGCATACCTGCTTTGTAGTAACTGGTGCGATGCTCTGGGCCAATCTACATTTATTGTTCTGGCTATCATTGTTTCCGTTTGCCACCGGATGGATGGGCGAGAACCATTTCACCGTCGCGCCCACCGTGCTCTACGGCGTCGTGCTCCTGATGGCCGCCATCGCATACTATATCCTCCAGCAGACGATCATCCGCGCTCAGGGCGAGAGATCACTCCTGAAAAAGGCGATAGGCAGCGATTGGAAAGGCAAGCTCTCGCCCGTGCTTTATCTAATTGGAATTGCTGCGACACTGCGTTCGCCCTGGATCTCCCAGGCCGTTTACGTTGCCGCGGCGTTGATCTGGCTGATTCCGGACCGGCGCATCGAAAGCGCCCTGCCGCGCAAGGAAGCGTAGCTGTCGAGGCTCATCAACAAGATGAATGTATTAGGTGGCACTCTCTGCCTTGCCATAAAGGTTATAGCTGAGCCTCCGAATCCTGAACTCTTTTCATGTATATCGGTTTTGTCTGGAGTGATCAAAAGCCCAGCCCTGCGCGAACACATAACATAACGTTTCAACAGTAACTGCGGTGCCCTTATCTTCTCTCCTTTTTACTTGTTTTGGCATTAGAACCAATGTACAAAGTAGCTACTCTGAAAATCCTCTTGAGGGTAATGCCTGTGTCTTCCTGTATGCGCCTCTTTCTTTCCAGCCGCAAGGTCTTTTTTATTCTGTTAATCACGATTCCGTCATTGCTTCACGCTGATGATATTTGGAATGGTCCCGCATTTTCTGCCAGCCCGGGCGCTCTCCAGCAGGCGGCTGCAGAGGTTAAGGCCGACAAGGAAGCCGTTGCCACCATTCTGGTGCATGACGAGCACTACACCTACGATCGCGAAGGCAAATCAGTTGAGAGCTATCACACGATCTATCGCGTTGAGAATGAAGAAGGAGTGAACGGCTGGGCCGAAACCAGCGCGGATTGGGAGCCGTGGCATCAATCGAAGCCGGAGATTCGCGCTCGCGTGATCACCGCTGATGGCGTCGAACACGTCCTTGATCTCAAAACTTTGAACGATGTTCCCGTCCATGAGAACTCTCCGGATACATACACTGACCAGCGTGCTTTTGGGGGGCCGTTACCGGCTATCGCGGTGGGCGCCATCGTCGAAGAGAAGATTACGATTCGCGATACCGTCCCATTTTTTGCGGCCGGCAGTGTCCAGCGATCAATCCTGAACAGGTCAGTACCTGTAACTAAGACGCGTTTGGTTGTTAGCCATCCTGACTCGGTGCCTTTCCGTTACGTTTTGCAGCAGATGCCGGGTGCAAAAGTGCAAAAGGCAAGCCATGACGGCATCGAAATTATCGAGATAGAAGACGGTCCTTATGAAGCCCGCTCGGAAAAGTTGACCAACTTGCCACCCGATGTACCCCGTGGCCCTCAGGTTGAGTTTTCCACGGGTACTTCATGGCAGAACGTCGTCTCCGAATACGCGCGGCTTTCGAATGACAAGCTTCGTGTTGCAGATGTTCAGTCTTTGCTCGCAAGAGTCAATCTCAAGACCTCATCACGCTCTGAATTAATCCGCCGCCTTGTTGCGGCTTTGCACAAAAATGTGCGCTATACCGGAGTCGAGTTCGGAGAAGCCAGCATTGTTCCCCAGTATCCGTCAGAAACCCTGAAGCGCAAGTATGGCGATTGCAAAGATAAAGCCGCATTGTTGGTAACTATGCTTCGCGCGGTCAACATCCCTGCCAATCTCGCTTTGCTTTCCACCGGCCCCGGCCAGGACATCAACCCTGAATTGCCGGGAATGGGCATGTTTGATCATGCCATCGTCTTTGTTCCAGCATCCGGCTCAGATCCGGAACTGTGGATTGACGCGACTGCCCAGTATTCGCGCGTCGGTGATCTCCCCCGGATGGATTATGGCCGCTGGGCGCTGAT